>JBHLRV010000053.1:0-1167 GCA_048882205.1 Candidatus Thorarchaeota archaeon
CATGCTAAGTTCTGGAGTGGAGTAGGAGGCATCTTCCATACAGACGAGCTGCCAGGCCATGGAATCAGCAAAGCTGAAACCGCCCAAGTAAGAGGAAATATCGGTGCCGATGAGGAAGACGCAGTGGTCATCGTTGCCGGATCTAGGAAGAAATGTACTGACGCTCTAAATGCTGTTATGAGGAGAGCCGGTGAAGCTATAGAGGGCGTGCCGGCAGAAACTCGAACACCACTACCAGATGCAACTACCAAGTATGCTCGTCCTCGACCAGGGGCAGAGAGAATGTACCCCGAGACCGACGTCCGCCCAGTGAAGATCACCACAGCACGTCTAAAGAGAATCAGACGGAATATGCCCGAAACCCTTGAGAAGAAGATGAAGAGATTCGTAGAAGAGCACGACCTTAGTGAGGACCTAGCTTCTCAGGTTGTTAGGTCTCTCAATCTGGATTTGTACGAGAGTATCGTGAACAAACTAGACGTATCCCCCACACTAGTTGCGGTCACCTTGGAGAACACGCTTGTAAGCCTTCATCGTGACGGCGTACCCACTGACAATCTGAATGAAGGACACCTAATGGGTCTGTTCGAGAGTGTCTTGACAGATGAGATTTCTTCAGAGGCAATTCCCGCTGTCTTAACTCACCTGGCCAACAACCCCTCATCCAATGTGAAGGAAGCCCTAGAGGCAACTGAACTAGAAAGGATGGATGCCACGGAGCTTGAGCGAATAATAAGAGCGATAGTCAGGGAACGAGTTGACTTTGTTCGCGAGAGGGGTGAAACCGCAGTAGGTGGTCTCATGGGGGTGGCAATGAAGGAGCTCAGAGGAAAAGCCGATGGCAAGACAGTCAAGGACCTCTTGATAATCGAGGTAAGGCGTGTTCTTGCAGAGTGATAACTCCTTCAAAGAACAAACCTTAAAGAGGACTCTTGCGTGCCCCTCCGAGCAGATTCATTGAGGCGGTTTCAAATCCTGCTGAGTTAACGGAGCCGCAGTGGCCTAGACTGGTAGGGCGCGAGACTCATAATCTTCTTGGAGTCATCCAAGTCAAGACTGGGGTCATGAGCATCGCGTCAAGGCTCGAGATGGGAGATCTCGAAGTCGAGGGACACTGCGCCTGTCAGACGCAGTGAGTTCAATCTCCTAACAACCTAGTCATAGGTG
>JBHLRV010000053.1:1177-8004 GCA_048882205.1 Candidatus Thorarchaeota archaeon
GATCGAAGCCCTCCTGCGGCACCACTCTCCTATTAGACAACCACACTTGCCCATTCATTCATATTCGAATTCATACCCGACTCTGAATTGAGGACATGAGTGGTGAAAGAGAAGATGGATGACAGATGGCACGAACAGGATGAGTTCTGGGAGAGGCACACAAAGGTGATGTTCTCAGAGGAACGTATGGAACGCACACCGAATCAGGTTGACGCATTGATTGCACTCCTTGATATCCAACCAACTGATACAATACTCGATCTCTGTTGTGGAGTCGGCAGACATACTTTGGAGTTTGCCCGCAGGGGGTTCAAAGTAGATGGCGTGGACAGAACAAAGCACTATCTCAAGATTGCCAAGAAGCAAGCCAAAGAGGAAGGACTAGACGTCAATCTGATTGAGGCCGACATGCGTGAGTTTCGGAGAGAGAATTCCTTTGATGTGATTCTTAGTATGTTCACCTCCTTTGGATATTTCGAGGATCAAAAGGACCAATATCGAGTCTTGGAAAACGTACATGCCTCTCTAAAGCCGGGCGGAAAGGTATTGTTTGACCTGTTGGGCAAGGAGAAGCTTGCCAGAGTCTTCAGAGAAAGAGATTGGTACCGCACAGAAGCAGGCTTCCAGCTCGAAGAGAGAAGAGTTTCGAAAGACTGGAGCTGGGTGGACTCAACATGGATTCTGATCTCCAAAGAAGGAAAGGCGAGCGAGTGGAGTGTTTCACACTGGGTATACTCTGCAGCTGAGATGAAGATGATGCTGAAGTCTGTTGGGCTTGACATACTTGGAGTCTATGGATCACTTGAGGGAGGTCCCTATGACCATGAGGCTAACAGGCTTGTTATAATCGGTAGGAAAGGTTAGAACTTCATCATCAGCTTGTGTGGCGACATTATTAGGCACTAAAGAAACTGACTACCATGACAATTGACAAATGGAAAGTAGTGGGGGGTCGCGTGTACAAGCTCGCCGAGGCATTTGAGAAGATGCTTGACGCAGTTGAGCTGGCACGAAAGATGAAATCATACAGGCACGTCTATCTGCATAGAGCCGACAATGGTCTGTGGGCGGTCTACTGGAGAGAGAAGGAGGACACTGAATGTCAGCCCGAGTACCGTTATGGCTTGACACGAATCTGATTGATCCCCCTCCCTACGGATATAATAGGAATGAGCAACAACTCCAATGCATGACGCTCGACTCTCAGTTCTCAAGCCTGGACGAACAGCTGCTCGTCATAGAATCAATCGGTCGAACCCTTCAAGAGGGCCAAGGCACCAAGTTCGAGAAACTCCTTCGTGATGCTAATCTATCGGCTACCATCAACGTGACTGATTGGACCCATGAGGCCGTGCGTGCTCTTCTATCTGTGGGACGCGAGAAGAACATCAAACTATCACTCAGAAACGGTGAACGATACTGCACTGTGGTCGTGTATCCTGACGGACCCATGTTTTCAGCTCTCATTGAATCAATTGTAGTCGGAAAATGGTAGCCTAGAGAGGAAATAGGGCTTTTCTCACAACTTCGACAGCAATCTCTTTATCCCAGACAGTTTCCAAGGTGCACTTGGTGATGTCGTTTGGATCTTCCCTTCAAGACCCTTGACGATGTAGACCTTCTTGGGAAACGGGTTCTGATTCGTGTAGACATGAACTGTTCGGTAGACCCCGAAACCCAAAGAATCACTGATGACTCACGAATCACTGCCATATTGCCGACCCTAAGAGAGCTATCAAAGAGCAAGACCGTATTGATGGCACACCAAGGACGTCCGGGCAGCGATGACTTCATCTCACTAGAGCAACATACTGAAATCCTGAGGGGCCATGGGCTCAAGGCCGCCTTTGTTGATGACATCTTTGGTGACAAAGCAAGACAGGCGATTGAGAATGTGGAAGCTAGTGAGATACTAGTCCTTCAGAACGTACGATATTTCGAGGGCGAACTGAAGAAGGCGCCGGCTGAGGAGGTGTCCAGAGAGCCAATAGTTCAAAAGCTCTACCCACTCTTCGACCTCTTTGTCAATGATGCATTTGGTGCCGCACACCGGTCTCAAGCCTCGCTTGTTGGGTTTACTGTTGTCCTACCCTCCGTGGCGGGGAGGCTAGTTGAGAAAGAGATCCGCACACTTACTAATGCCACTGCGACTGACCGACATCCATGGACTCTAGTCCTTGGAGGTGCAAAGGTCGAAGACAAGGTCAAGACACTCGGCAAGCTCTTGAAGGCGGGGGTAGTAGACAACGCCCTCATAGGTGGGCTATTGGGCACTCTGTTCCTGATAGCAAGCGACAGAATCCCCAAGCATTATTCCAAGCCGATCAAGGGCTTTGAAGATGCATCAAGCACTGCCAAGGAGCTTCTAGAGAAGTATCCAGATGTCATTGTCCTTCCTCAGGATGCAGCAGTAGAAAGACGAGGACAACGTTTCGAATGTGGCTTTGATGAGATGAATGACCAGCCATTCTTTGACATAGGTCCAAAGACAATAGCCAACTACGTTGAAACAATTAGAAACTCAGCAGTGGTCTTTGCCAATGGTCCAATGGGTTTCTTTGAGAGGAAAGCATTCGCGCTTGGCACATCCAAGATCCTTGATGCAATGGCAGAATGCAACGGAATCACCGTAGTTGGTGGTGGTCACATGGGAGCCATGGCACAGAAGAAAGACCTTGCTGAGCGAATCACTCACATCAGTACCGGAGGTGGCGCCACAATCAACTTCTTGACTGGAAAGAAACTAGATCTCATTGCAGCACTGGAGGCAGCTGCAAGAAGGATGGACCAATAGAACAGAGATGACTCAGCGTTCTGCAATCATGGCAATGGTTCATAGCTATCGTACAACGACGGCAGTCTACTCTTCAGAAACTGGTATGCATGAAGGAATCTCTCTGCTTCTTCTTTTACATACTCCTCAATCCTGCCATAGTCCTTTCGGGCGTACCATTTGGGGATTTGACTGTCATCCATCTCTTTCCGAATAAACCAGTCCAATGTGGTTCCCTTGAACTTGCCTTTGTTAATCAAAATCAGTGTACTCTTGATGTCCACACTTGGCAATCCATAGTAGAGCCAGTCATCACTGAGCTCGTATCTCAGCACTCTTCTGAGCCGTTTCTGCAAGAAATAGAGCTCGAACTTGAGATTGTACCCAATTGGGACAAAATCCCAGTCATTGCTAGGGTTGAGCACCTCCAAGAACTCCTTGAGTATCTCTCGTTCAGACGACTCCCATTCCTTTAGCATCGACAGTGGCCCTCGAGCTCTTCCTGTCTTGGTATCAAGCATCTGATACTGAATAGAGATTATCTTATCCTGTTCCGGGTTGATTCCCGAAGTTTCAAAGTCAAGGTAGAACTCTGTCATCCATAACCCCTGACATCGTTCAGACTACGCTCTGATTAGTCCTTTGCTAGAACACGAGAATCTAGAATCTGATTGTTTTGTCTGGCAGGGTCGAAGAGCTTCTAGAGTAGTGGGTGTCAGAGGAAGTTTCGTGTGTCTATGTAACATGTGCAGAAGCCAACGGGATGAGCAGACATCATTCAAGCATGATGATAAGATGTGGAGCCCCGGCGGGGATTTGAACCCCGGATCTCCTGATTACAAGTCAGGCGCCGTAGACCACTTAGCTACCGAGGCACAGTTCGGAGGTCCATCTGAACGTATTATAGAGTTTTCGCAGTGTGAGAGGTAGCGAAAGCTCTGACTATACGCCCTACAGCAGACTTCTACTTATCATGATAGACATTGTCGATGATAATCGCATATGCCAGAAGTGTCAGTCGATCTGCATCAAGGTCCTCAAGATGAATGACATAACGGTCTTTGAAGTTGAACGCGGGAGCAAAGATATCACGCCACTTGTCAGCTTTCTGTATCACTGCATAAACCTTCTTCTTGTCCCTGGGATCAGTGATCTTGAAATTCCACTTCATCACTCCACCCTGCGCCTTGTAGATATGCTCTTCTTGTGGAGTGTAGAAGTCAATCGATCCTCGAAAAGCAATCAAAGGTCTCTTACCACGACCTATCAGAGTGCCATCTGGAAGTCGGACCTCATAGATGGGTCTTGCAGCCATCAGCTTCCTGTTGATGGTGCAGAGAAGGGTACCATCAGGCTCATAGAGCTGTATCTCAGCACGCAGTGATAGAATCTTCCGTGTCATCTGACCAATCTTGTTCTCATGCTGGTCGTATATATCGCCGCCACCGAATCGCCAGGCTTTCTCATGCATCACATAGAAGCTTACGGTAGGATCGAGAAGACTCATTGTGGTCACCTATTGCTCGTCTTTGTTCCCGAAGTTGTCATTTAAGCTAATTCCGGCTAAATCGACTCAATCTATGTCTGAGAGTTCTATTGAAGCCGCAAACGCCCCAAAAACGGCTAAAAAGCGCCATACTCGTCCATCCGTCACGGACATCTTTATGAGGCAATGTTTGAATAGAATCTTGAGCAGTAGGCGTCAATCTCGTCCCGTATGACATGCATGTGATACAAACTAAGAATACTCACAAGAAAAGTAAAATACGGCAGAAGAGATGCCCAACACTGTCGACGTACTATAGGTGATACCAGTTGCAGTTCGCACAACCTGAGTTTATGGATACCTTCTTCCAGTACATATTCGGTTTCTTCGATCGGCTCTTCTCGACTCCACTACAACCATGGATTCCTTGGGGTCCAGGAGACTGGTACTTCACGATCACAACTACGTTCTTCGTGGTGACGATTCTCTATCTAGTACGTCGTCTTCGAAAGGGCGGTCGGAGTGCGGTATCTGATGGCGTGACAAGTGTCATTGCATCCACTGGTGACGTTTCAGCTGGTATGTCCGGGGCGAAGAAGCTTAACTTCCTGAAGGATCCTTCTGACGCCCTCGTGTTCCTCAAGGTAGAAGAGAATGCAGTCCAACAGGCAATCTCTGCCCTGGACTACTATGGAGACCAAGGCGAGATTGAAGAGTCCATTAAGCTAAGACTTTCCGCAGTCTATCAAAGCCGACTTGAGTCCATTCGGACAGCGATTGCGAAAGACGAACAGCTGAAGGAGATTGTAGCAACATCAGACGCAGTCGGTCGAGCGCGCTCAGACTATCTCAGGAAACTTGCCGCGATGTCTGGTACGGCAGTCGAGGCCGACGAAGAGGGCGGCCCTCCCAGTGTCGGGATGCCTGGTGCAGTGGCCACTGCACCTGCTGAGGGAGCAGCTCCAGCAGCCGCCACTCCAAGTGCTGGACCACCAGTAGGCGGTCCCCCAGGTGCAGCTCCAGCAGGAGGTCCCCCAGCGGGCGGTCCCCCAAGTGGCGGTCCTCCAGCAGGAGGTCCCCCAAGTGGTGCAGCTCCAGTTGCTGCTCCGCCAAGTGCTCCAGTTCCAGCTGGCGGTCCTCCGGGTGCAGCTCCAGCTGCTGGTCCCCCTGGTGGTCCTCCGGGCGCAGCAGCTCCAGCCGCTGGTCCTCCAGGCGCAGAAGCACCAAGTGCAGAAGACCGGCCTGCAACTGGCAAGAGCACTTTGCAATCCGAAATGCTTCGGGAGATGGAACGACTCAAATCACTCATGGGTGGGGACTAACCTCTTCACTCTCCAGTTCTAAAGATGAGTTGGCTTTAGGTCTAAGAACACCTTACTGACAGTCATGATGGGCAGGGCCATTTCGTACCTATCTCTCGGAAGCCTTTTTGGGTAGCTTGGGCGGGAGTTCACACACAACCAGATGGAGTCCAGAACATGTCCAATGCTAAGCTGAATGCTGCTAGGAGTGCAGCCAACCTAATACCGGAGAGTGGGGCCATAGGTCTTGGCAGTGGGTCTACTGTGGCCATCTTCGCAAAGGAGCTCGGCGAAAGGATATCTGCAGGGAAGGTTGCTGTCCGAGTAGTACCCAGCTCTTACCAAGCATATCAGCTTGCAGTGCAACATAGAATTCCCCTGACGAATCTTGATCTGGACCCAGAACTTCTGCTCACAGTAGACGGTGCAGACGAGGTTGACAAGAATCTTAACCTGACAAAAGGCGGAGGAGGGGCACTGTTTCAGGAGAAGGTTGTAGCATCAGCCTGTGAGAAACTAGTCATAATCGTAGACGAATCCAAGCTAGTTGACCAACTTGCAACAAGATTCGACATTCCAATAGAAATCCTTCCATTCTCAACCGGAGTCGTACTGCGTAAGATTAAGGACTTGGGAATCACGCCAACGATCAGACAGGCCCAGAGGAAGATGGGCCCCGTCGTCACAGACAATGGCAACTTCATAGTGGATCTGAAGTTCCCAGAGCCAATTGCAGAGCCCGCGAAAGTGGCTCTGGACCTAAAAATGATTCCAGGCGTTGTAGAAACTGGTCTGTTCATCGATATGGCGAATGAGATCCATGTGGGCAAAGAGGACGGCGCCTACGTGATACGGAAGTAGAGTCACCCAACTCTTACTCGTATATAGCCATGAGTAGACGATAACAGGCTGGATATGCGAGTACATCAGTTGAATCGACAAACTGGTCGATTCCTCCAAGGTATTTCGGCAGGGCCTTGACCCCGTCATCGTCGATTGATGCTAGAATGGCATTCGCAAAATCATTGGCTTGAATGATAAGGAAAGGACGCCCGTGAAACTGAGATACTTTGGTGTTGAGACGATTGGTGATTCCCAAGTCATTGTGCATCTGAGCCACAAGCTCATAGGCAGATGTAAGATGTTTCTGCCTCTCTTTCCAGAACTGAGCATCCAACACCTGTGCAAACATTGGTGTGAGCTTGCTAGCACAGGCGAGGCGCGAAAATGCGGTTCCGAGCCATTTTACATACGGAGCGAACTGTCT
>JBHLRV010000054.1:0-7948 GCA_048882205.1 Candidatus Thorarchaeota archaeon
GGCCCATCTATACCTGTCCTCCCGGCGGACTACTGCAAGTTAGCAAGTTCCTCTAATATAGAATTGTGAGACGGACCAAAATATGAAGAGGCTGACGAGAAATCGACAATGGAAGGCGCGGTTCTGATTCAAAGAGTAGCTTGGACTGAAACTCAATTTAATGGACCATATCGAACATTAGGGCCGAAGAGTGCTGACCGCAAGTGGTTGCCGGTGTACGAATTCCAGACGTCGCACACCTCTTCAGGTGTACCCTGTGCTACAATCTCACCGCCGTTATCGCCCCCCTCCGGACCGAGGTCGATGAGCCAGTCGGCGGTTTTGACAACCTCGAGATTGTGCTCAACGATGATCACGGTGTTTCCAGCATCTACAAGCCGATTGATGACTCTCAGAAGAACATGAACATCAGACGCAGACAGTCCTGTGGTTGGCTCATCAAGCAGGTAGAGTGTCTTCCCCGTGCCTCGCCTTGAAAGCTCCGATGCTATCTTCATCCTTTGAGACTCGCCCCCACTCAGAGTCGTTGCGGGCTGTCCAAGTTCTAGGTAACCAAGTCCAACTGCCACCAGAGTGTCGAGCTTGTCAGCAATCTTTGGGATGTCTGCGAAGAACTCCAATGCCTCGTCAATCGTCATCTCAAGGACATCTGTGATACTCTTATCCTTGTAGGTGACCTCTAAGGTTTCTCTGTCGAAACGCTTGCCCTCACACACATCGCAGGTCATGTAGACGTCACTCATGAAGTGCATCTCTACTCGGAGAACACCACTGCCGCGGCACTTCTCACATCGACCTTCACGTGTATTGAAGCTGAACCTGCCAGGTCCATACCCCCTGGCCCTCGCTTCAGGCATCTTTGCGAAAAGGTCCCGTATCTCTCCGAAGGTCTTCGTGTAAGTCGCTGGGTTTGAGCGAGGGGTTCTTCCTATTGGCGATTGATCGACCATTACTAGTCGATCTATCGACTCTATGCCTTCAACACCATCGTGGTCACCAGGTAAAAGAGACGCATCGTTCATTTGCCTGGCCAGAGTCTTGTACAAAGTTTCGTATGTCAAAGTGCTCTTGCCCGATCCAGAAACTCCTGTCACACAGACCATCTTACCAAGTGGGAACTCCACGGTGATGTCCTTGAGGTTGTGCTGCCTTGCTCCTCTCAAGATGATCTTCTCCCCGTTGCCTTGCCTCCTCTCAGCGGGCACTGGAATCTGCCGCTCCCCGGCCAAGTACTGTGCTGTCAACGATTTCGGGTCTGAGAGAACGTCAGATGGCGGCCCAGTGGCGACAACCTCTCCACCGTGGATGCCCGCCAAAGGACCAAGGTCGACAATATAATCCGCAGCCTGGATAGTGTCCCTGTCGTGTTCTATGACCACAACAGTGTTCCCCAAAGAACGTAAGTGATAGAACGTGTCAATTAGGCGATTGATGTCACGCGGGTGAAGACCAATAGATGGTTCATCAAGACAGTACAGAACTCCAGTAAGAGCAGACCCGATCTGCGTGGCCAGACGGATTCTCTGACTCTCGCCTCCAGAAAGACTCATCGAAAGACGGTCGAGATTCAAGTACTCCAAGCCGACAGCGAGGAGAAACCTCAACCTCCCTCTAATCTCTTTCAGTACAAGCTCGGCAATCTTCATGTCCCTTTCAGATAGTTCGATACTCTCAAAGAAGTTCGAGGCCTCCTCAATGGTCAAAGAGGTCACCTCATCGATCGCCTTCCCACTGACTATGACAGCCAAGCTCTCTGGCTTCAGTTTACGTCCATCACACGATTCGCACGTGGTCTTCCTAGATAGCACGTTCGCGATATGACGAGCACGCCACTGGTACCATCGTTTGTCGCTACCCTTGGCGTCTTCGAATACCTTGTTGAGCCAGGGAATGATACCCCTCCACTTCCGTGTGACCTCCCACCTAGATGATTCAGATTCCATTACATAGACCAAAACTAGCTCTGACCTACCCCACAGGAACTCGTCACGTTGGGACTTGGACAATTCCTTCCATGGGGTATCTAGTGAGAAGCCGAGCAGGCTTCCAAGAGACTCCAACCGTCGGAGAAACCATGCTCGTTCACCGCCGTTTACTCTTCGACTGATGTCTCTGACAGTCATATTCCGGTCGGGTACAATAAGCCTCGGATCGATTGACATAATCACTCCAAGGCCGTTACACGTGGAACAGGCCCCATCAGGTCTATTATAGGAGAATGCCTTTGGTCCGAGTTTGTCATATTGAATTCCACATCGTGGACACATCAACTGTTCAGCAAACTCCAGATCAATTTCGCCTTCCCGCGCCACGATTGCAGCCCCTTCACCTGTTTCCAATGCGGTTTCGAGCGAACCAATCAAGCGCTCTCGATTCTTCTGTATTAGCTCTAAACGGTCCACGATAACCTCAATGTCGTGTTTCTTCCTGCCGTCAAGCTCAAGACCTTCTATGTCATGAGTGTCGCCATCCGCTCTGACTCGGGCGAATCCGTTCTTGAGCAGAGTGTCCAGCAATTCAACGTGATTTCCTACTTCTCCTCTCACGACTGGTGCGAGGATGTGGATTCGTTGCCCTCCATTTTCATCCAGCAATAGTCTGGCAGCTGACTCAGCCGTTAATTGCTCCATTGGTCTTTGACAGTGGACACAATGTTGTACCCCTACGTTGGCGTACAGGAGCCGCAGGTAGTCGTGAATCTCGGTGCTCGTCCCAACTGTACTTCTCGGATTCTTCGTTCTGCCTTTCTGTTCAATCGAGATTGCCGGTGGGAGCCCTGTGATCTTCTCGACCTTCGGTTTATCAAGACGACCAAGGAAGCGTCTTGCATATGAGGAGAGGGATTCAACATATCTCCTCTGACCTTCGGCGAACAGAGTATCGAAGAGAAGAGTGGACTTGCCCGACCCAGAAGGTCCGGTAATCACCACAAGACGATCACGAGGTATCTCGACGTCAATCTTCTTGAGGTTGTGTTCCTCGGCCTTGCGCACCTTGATGTACTCCGTCATGCGCTTGACCTCCCTCGACTGCTATTCTCTAGGAGTTCCCTGAGGTATTCTCCAGTATAGGACTCATTGGAGGCAGCTATTTCTTCAGGTGTACCTTCGGCGACTATGTATCCTCCATCATCGCCACCTTCAGGCCCAAGGTCAATGATCCAATCGGCTGTCTTCACCACATCGAGTTGGTGCTCTATGACTAAGACGGTGTTTCCAAGGTCAACCAGACGGTGAAGCACTTCCAGTAGCTTCTTGATGTCTGCAAAGTGCAACCCCGTTGTTGGTTCATCCAACATCAACAACGTTTGACCTGTGGCGGGTCTTGAGAGGAACTTGCTCAACTTGACCCTTTGAGCTTCCCCACCGCTGAGGGTTGTGGCGGGCTGACCGAGTCTGACGTATCCCATCGAAACGTCACAGAGTGTGCGAAGTCTTCTATAGATTGAAGGGACTCCGGCAAAGAACTCGACGGCCTCGTCAATCCTCATGTCGAGAACGTCGGCGATGTTCTTGCCCTTGAACCTAACCTGGAGGGTCTCTCGGTCATAGCGGCGTCCCTTGCATTCTGTGCATGTTACTTGCACTGGTGGCAGGAACTGCATCTCAATAATCTCAACACCAGCTCCCTTACACTTCTCACATCTTCCACCTTTTACGTTGAAGCTAAACCTACCTGGCTTGTAGCCTCGAATCTTTGACTCGGGAAGGCTGGCAAACATCTCTCTTAGAGGGGTCCATAGCCCTACGTAGGTTGCCGGATTGGAACGTGGTGTCCTACCAATGGGGCTCTGGTCAATCACAATTACCTTGTCAAGCTGTTCGGCCCCCACCAACTCATCGTGGTCACCCGGTAGGGCTTCTGCATGGTGGAACCTGCGAGCTAGTTCACGTTGTAGGGTTTCCACAATAAGGCTCGACTTCCCTGAACCTGACACTCCTGTGACACAGATGAACATCCCAAGCGGCAACCTGACGACGAGATCTTTCAGATTGTTGTGACGGGCTCCACGTATCTCAAGGAACCTGCCATTGGACTTTCTCCGAGCCTTTGGCAGAGGTATCTGTTCTTCGCCTCGGAGGTATCGTGCTGTGATGGATTGTCTTGACTTCAGAACTTTGTCAATTGGGCCTGCCACTACGACCTCGCCGCCCTCAGCACCAGCGCCTGGACCAAGATCTATGACATAGTCAGCACTTCTCATAGTTTCTTCGTCATGCTCCACGACAAGTACAGTGTTACCTAGGTCACGTAGCCGCATCAAAGATTGTAACAGCCTCTGGTTGTCACGGGCGTGCAACCCCACACTTGGTTCATCACATACATAGGTAACACCGACGAGGTTCGAGCCAATCTGGCTGGCAAGACGAATCCTCTGGCTCTCTCCTCCTGCCAGAGTAGGCGCAGTACGGTTTAGTGTTAGATAGTCAAGCCCGACATCCTGAAGGAAGCCGATCCGCCCCTGTATCTCCCGGAGAATGGGCGCTGCAACTGGTTCAAACCTTGGGTCAATCTCGACTTCTTTGAAGAACCTATCCAGCTCCTTGACTGACAACTCGTCAATCTCTGAGATTGAACGACCGCCAAATGTCACTGCTTGTGACTCTGGGCGCAGACGAAGCCCTTTGCAGACAGGACAAGCTCTCTCGGACATCAAGCGTTCAATCTCGCGCCTTCTGTAGTCCGATTTGGTCTGCCGGTATATTCGCTGCTGACGCGGGATGAAACCCTCAAAGGTCTTCTTGAAGTGGCCCTCCCACTTGACTTCATAGTCTTGATTGGTGCCTAGCCAGTAGTCCTCATACTTCTCAGTTGTCCCCCAGAATATGATTTGTTTCTGCTCTTCCGTCAAGTGCTTCCACTGTGTGTCTAAGGTGAATCCATAGTTCTCTGCAACTTTCCTGAACATGCGACGCCGCAGGACCCAATTGTCCGGAATCATTGCCCCCTCATTCAAGGACAGTTCTGGATCTCGAATGAACTTCTCTGGGTCGAACTCCCGGACGGATCCAATACCGGTGCAGTGCGGACACGCACCTTGAGGTGTATTCCACGAGAAGATACGCGGTTCCATCTCTGGCATGCTGATACCGCAGTCAACGCAAGCGAATTGCTCAGAGAGTGTCAGATCGCCATCTTCCTTTGCGATGGTTACAACGCGCTCTGCCATTTTGAGAGCGGTCTCCACTGCTTCTGAGATTCTTCCTCTCTCTGAAGGCTTGACTCTCACACGATCAATGACAACTTCGATGGTATGCTCGAAGTAGCGATCAAGTGACAGACCTTCTTCAATCTCTATAAGATCACCATCCACTCTGGCTCGAATGAAGCCCTTCTTCACCAGGTCGCGGAACTCTTTTCGGTACTCTCCCTTTCGGCCCCTCACAATTGGGGCCATAATCATCACACGGGTGCCCTCCTCAAGCTGGAGAACTCGATCCACAATCTGCTGAGAGGTCTGAGGCTCAATTCTCTTCTCACATTGTGGACAGTGCGGTACTCCGACTCTGGCGAACAGAAGTCTCAGGAAGTCATAGATCTCCGTTATAGTCCCCACTGTGCTCCGGGGATTGCGACCTACACTCTTCTGGTCAATGGAGATGGATGGTGAGAGTCCTGACATGAAGTCAACCTTGGGTTTCTCAAGCATACCCAAGAACTGGCGAGCATAGGGCGAAAGCGACTCGACAAATCTCCTCTGACCTTCAGAAAAGATAGTGTCATAGACTAGGCTAGACTTGCCCGACCCACTGACACCCGTCACTACCGTCAAAGTGTTCTTTGGAATCTCGCAGGATATGTGTCTCAGATTGTTCTCGGCAGCTCCAACGACCATGATAGACCTAGGACCATCTGACTCGACGGAAGTGACGTCTGTCCTCTTTCTGGTCGTCGCCTTCACTCTTCATAACCCTCTATTCTCTTCCTCAGTTCAGTAATCTCATCGCGAAGCTTTGCTGCCTTCTCAAACTCCAAGTTTCTTGCCGATTCCTTCATCTGCTCCTCAAGGTCGATGATGTAGTCTGCAAGCTCCTCAATCTCAAAGGGCTCAAAGTCGCCAATCCTCGTTTGAACTGTGGACTTTCTAGTCTGTATCCCTTGGGCAATGTCTTGTATTGTCTTTTCAATTGAGGTCGGGACAACGTTGTGCTCCTCGTTGTATCTGAGTTGGTAGGCTCTCCTTCGGTTGGTTTCGTCGATTGCGCTTTGCATCGCAGTGGAAACATGGTCACCGTATAGTACTACTCGTCCGTGCACGTTTCTTGCTGCTCGGCCCATTGTCTGAATCAGGGCCCAGTCAGTTCTCAGGAACCCCTCTTTGTCCGCATCAAGAATGGCGACGAGTGCTACTTCCGGAAGATCTAGGCCCTCTCGCAAAAGATTGATGCCCACAAGTACATCGAACTTTCCTTGACGCAGCTGACGGACTATCTCTATGCGTTCCACTGTTCCGATATCAGAGTGAAGGTATCTCGCCTTTACTCCAGCCTCAATCAGATACTCGCTCAACATCTCTGCAGTCTTCTTCGTTAGTGTCGTGACTAGGACCCTGTTTCCCAGAGCAACTGTTCGTTTGATCTCTCCCAGTAGATCATCAACCTGACCCACTACGGGCTTGACCACAACATCCGGGTCAAGGAGACCGGTGGGCCTCAAAAGCTGCTCAACGATCTGTCCACTGACCTTCTTCTCATACGGGCCGGGAGTGGCAGTCGTGTAGATGACGTGCTTCATATACTGCTCGAACTCTTTGAGCTTGAGAGGCCTGTTGTCAAACGCAGATGGCAATCTGAATCCATAGTCAACGAGATTCTGCTTTCGCGAGAGATCACCATTGTACATCCCTCGAATCTGTGGCATAGTCATGTGACTCTCATCAATTATCATAAGAAAGTCTTCAGGGAAGTAGTCCAAGAGTGTATAGGGCTTCTCTCCCTTCCTCCGTGCGTCGATGAAACGGGAGTAGTTCTCGATTCCTTGGCAGATGCCAGTTTCTCTCAACATCTCAAGGTCATAGAGCGTACGGCGCTTGAGACGGTCAGCCTCGACAAGTTTGCCCTGCTTCTTGAACCAGTCAACCCGTTCATGCATCTCTTGCTCAATCTCTTCCAATGACTCGAGTATCCTTTCGTGACGTGCGATATGGTGTCGTGCCGGGAAGAGCTCTGTCCATTTCTGGTCAAAGAGTCTCCTTGAGGTGAGTCGGTCCATGACTGAGATTCTCTCGACAGAGTCCCCATCCAGCTCTAACCTCAGATAGTTCTCCCAAGCGGCTGGGACTACGTCTATAACATCCCCCCTCACACGAAATGAGCCAGAGTTCAGCTCCATATCATTCCGATCAAACTGCATAGCGACAAGTCGCTCTAGGAGAGTTCTTCGATCGATTTTACTCCCGACTTGAACTAGTGTGCGGAAATGGTCATACTCCGAGGGGTTGCCCACTCCGTAAATGCAGGACACAGAGGCAACGACTATCACATCGTTCCTTGACCTCAGAGAGTGTGTGCTCGAGTGGCGGAGTCGTTCAATTTCTCTGTTGATGTCGGCTTCCTTCTCAATGTACATGTCCTTCGAAGGAACGTAGGCCTCTGGTTGATAGTAGTCATAGTAGGACACATAGTACTCTACACCAGCATCAGGGAAGAACTGCCTGTATTCAGAGGCAAGCTGAGCTGCTAGGGTCTTGTTGTGAGATATGACAAGGGTTGGCTTGTTGTAGGCCTCAATCACATTTGCCATGGTGAAAGTCTTGCCTGAACCAGTCACTCCCAGCAGTGTTTGATGCTCAAGACCACCTTCGAGACCCTCTACTAGTTTCTCAATGGCGTGCGGTTGGTCGCCTGTGGGCTTGAAAGGAGCAACTAGCTTGAACTCTTCCATCTGCTCTGCCTCGCCTCGTTCGGGCTCTCACCTGAACTCAAGTAACTCTTGCGCTGCCGGCTAT
>JBHLRV010000055.1:0-7826 GCA_048882205.1 Candidatus Thorarchaeota archaeon
TGGCAACGTGGGAGTACGATCTCACAGGGCCAACTTGGCAGAAGCTTCTATCTTCCTGCCTTTTACGACTTTGACAGCGGGACCGGAGAGCCTTTGAATATGAACTCCAGCGTGGTCCGCCGTTCGTTCAATCTTGCCCTGGGTCAATACAGAACTGTGGTTATGGAGCAGGGCTATACATACTTCGGCGCGCTGACACTAGGAAATGAGGAGTTCGTGCATCTTACAATTGCTTCGCGGCAAGACTCAGTGGATTGGAACGCCGTGGTGTACGATCCCCAGGAGCGACAAATGGGCTCCGCATTGTCGTCAGACGGCGACGTGGTCGTGATTCCGTTTCATCCCTCGGGAGCCGGGACCTACATTGTTCAATTAACAGTGTCGCCCACCACCACTGGTCCTGTGGTCTTTGATCTGCTTCCACAGGCAGTTTCACCTCGTCAGATAGCCTACGGAGAGGTAGTTCAAGGCGTCCTTCCGGAGAGTGAGTGGGCAGTCGTGGATGGTTCCAATGTCGTACATAGAGAGTTGGCACCATCTGTTCACACATTCAGATTCAGATCACCGGTGGACCAAATGGCGAAACTCGCGTTCTCTTTCAACCAGCCTGAATTCTTCATCACTCCTGTCGGAGTACAAGGGATGATAACAAGTGGTGCCTTCGAGGCCGTTTCAGGTACGGTTCAGAGATACGCTAGGAGCTACACTTCGAATGGCGACACCTTCTATTACCAGTCAGGCCGAGATGAAGTATACTACATCAGCATGATTGGCTCGGGGAACGCAGAATACACAATCTTCCACGAGCTTTTGACCTCAACCGAACTCCCTGTCAATGAAGCATTCTACTTGGAGAATACGAACGCCTACACTGAGAAGAGAGGTTACAACCTGTTCCTTGAGCAGGATGGAATACTCCGGATGAACCATACCTGGTCCTCAGGAGTCACCTGGAGCGCCTGGACAGTGTCCGAAGACATGATGTATTTAGACTATAGCCCCTCCTCAACGGGCACCTTTGAGGCCTCTGCATTCCACTATCTCCCTGCAGGGCACTATGTCTTCGAAGCAAGAGTCAGCTCAGGAGGAAATGCGTTCGTAGAATTCAACGTTGGTGCAGTGAACAACAGTCAGCTGGTGGACGCGGTTTCGAGTAATGTCGCTGGTTTTCGCGTGCCAGCCAGCGCACCTGACTACTTTAACTTCACAATCTCTCTGTTGACACAGGACAACATCACTGTCACCACTCAGTATCGGGTGTTTGATGTCTATGGCACTACTCACTACAGTGGTCAGACGGTTCAAGGTAACATCCAAAGCGGAGGTGAATGGATTGCCAATCCGATCAACCAGACATCTCTGTTTCCCTTCATCACCTCCTACACAGATGTCATAATCGCACTAAGCCCTATTGAAGTTCTGAACAACACAGCCGGTCCTGGAAACGAGTACATAGACTACACAGTCAACTACGAGATTGAGTGGTTGAGAGATAACTCGTGGCACTATGACGGTATCGGTCAACTGGCGCTTACCGGAGTGGGGGATTCCTACAACTTCACCTTGGAAGACCCAGGAAACCCGACAGAAACCTATAGGCTTGAACTCACTGGACCTATCGGAGTGTGGTGGAACGTTTCGATGAACGTCACTGACGTTGTCACTATAACCTCCACTACTCAACAGACATTCCACAATGTGACACAGTTCCTACCATGGATTTCCCTTGACGACTACTCGGTAACTGCCCCTGATTTCGTTGCGTTCGAGGTCGGTACAATAAGCAATCACACAGTACTGACAATCACAGTGGACAGAGTACAGGCAGGAGAAGGCTTCATCTACGTGGAGTTTCAGCCCTTCACCACAAATGAATACGTGGGAGCAGAATCATTGATTGGGAGACCTCTGGGGATCCTGGACTTCCTGGCTCAGAATGCTGTGGTGATTGTTGCTGCTGCTGGCGGCGTCATCGTAGTCGTGGCAGGTGTAATCTTCTATAGAAGAAGAAGAGATGCCCTATAGTGGACGGCTGGCCCTACGCCAGCTGTCCTACGGACCAGACAGGGATGCCCATACGCAAACGTTAGAGTGTGTACTTTTCACCCTCCCTGAGTAGGATGAATTTGGTGTCAGTTTCGGTTTCTACCACTTTCCGAAACTCATCCACGCTCATGTCCCAGTTGTGCATGGGTATAACGACCTTGGGTCTGATAGTCTTCGTCGCCTCTGCCGCCTCGAGATTGTCCATTGTATACGTGTCCCCACAAGGTAGAAGTGCCACATCCACGGCGCCTAGGTCCTCCATCTCCTGAATCTTGTCGGTGTCCCCAGCGTGGTAGATCCTTGCTCCTCCTATCGTCATTAGGTAGCCAACGCCAAGTCCCCTAGGATGATAGGGGTTGCCTGGAGAACGGAATCGTTTGGTGTTGTATGCCTCGACAGCCTTGACGGTGACATCCTCTATCGTGGCCTCCTCGCCGGGCCTCAGAGATGTGAAATCGCCACGAATCTTATCGCCGCAGTTCCCAGGTGCAATCACTAGGGTCTTGTCGGTCCTGACTTCTTCTATCGCATCAGGAAAGCAATGATCATTGTGAGAATGACTGACTAACACAAGTGTGGCCGGTTCAGAAACGTCGGGAACTCTCTCTATCAACATCTTCGACCTATAGAGGTCAAGGTAGGTAACGCTTTCGTCAGTCTTGATTTGGAAACCCGAATGTCCTAACCATCGAATCGACACAGTCATACAAGTCACCCTAGAGAACATGAAACTCTAGGTCACATATTTGATTTGTCATTGGCGACGGTCGTTCAGAATATCTTCGGTTCCTCCCATTCTCCAAAGATTTCTCTCCAGACTCCACAGATTTCGCCTACACTTGCATATGCCTTGACAGCGTTCACTACATGCGGGAGTACGTTCTCTGTGCCTTCAGACGCCTTCCTCAGTCCATCAAGAGCCTTCTGAACCTTCTTGTTGTCACGTTCACGTCGAGTCTTATTGAGCCTCTCAATCTGCATTCGCTCGACCTCGGGATCTATTTTGAGGACAGGAATCGTAATCTCCTCGTCCTCAAGTTGGAATTCGTTCACTCCAACTATGATGCGCTTCTTGGATTCAATCTCTCGCTCATATCGATATGCAGCATCTGAAATCTCCTTCTGGAAGAATCCCTTCTCGATGGCTGGTATCACTCCTCCGAGCGCATCCACGCGATCGAAGTACTTGTAGGCCTCCTCCTCGAGCTCATTGGTGAGTGCCTCTACATAGTACGACCCCGCCAGTGGATCTATGGTATTTGCAACGCCGCTCTCATGTGCGAGTATCTGTTGAGTTCGAAGTGCTACTCTAACAGCCTCCTCGGTCGGCAGACAGAGTGCCTCGTCCATGCTATTGGTGTGAAGTGATTGAGTACCTCCCAAGACAGCAGCAAGAGCCTGATACGCGGTTCTGACTACGTTGACTTTCGGTTGTTGTGCAGTGAGTGAAACACCAGCGGTCTGAGTATGAAATCTCATCCAGAGAGACCGTTCCTTTTTGGCGTCAAATCTGTCTTTCATCTCTCGAGCCCAGATTCGTCTAGCTGCTCGGTATTTCGCCACTTCTTCGAAGATGTCGTTATGAGCGTTGAAGAAGAATGAGAGCCGTGGGGCAAACATGTCAACGTCAAGGCCTCGCTCTATGCCTGCCCTGACATACTCCATCCCATTGAGGAGTGTGAATGCCAGTTCCTGCGCGGCGGTTGACCCAGCCTCTCTGATGTGATATCCACTAATGGAGATCGTGTTCCACCGAGGTATGTTCTTCGCACAGTACTCCATGATATCAACTATGATTCTCAGTGATGGCTCGGGAGCGAAAATCCAAGACTTTTGCGCCATATACTCCTTGAGAATATCGTTCTGAATTGTGCCCCCAATCTTGTCTGAGGCCACTCCCTGTTTTTCAGCGGTCACCATGTACATTGACAAAAGGACCGAGGCCGGGGCATTGATTGTCATAGACGTTGTTACCTTGTCAAGCGGAATTCCGTCAAGGAGAATCTCCATGTCCTTCAGAGTGTCAACAGCCACTCCAAGCTTGCCGACCTCACCAAGGGAGAAGGGATCATCAGAGTCCATCCCATATATCGTTGGTAGGTGGAAAGCCACGCTCAGACCTGTCTGTCCGTGTCCAAGGAGGAATTTGAATCTCTCATTTGATTCCTCGGCTGTCCCCATACCTGCAAACTGACGCATTGTCCAGAAACGGCCTCGATACATTGTTGGCTGTACTCCGCGAGTGTAGGGATATTCGCTCGGAAAGCCCAGCTCGCGCATGTAGTCAAAGCCCGGAAGATCTACTGGCGTGTAGATTCTTCTTACGGGCCGACTTGAAACGCTGATGAACTCATCCCGTCTTTCCGGATTTGCTTCTGCATGACGACTCAGTGTGCTTGACTCCCAACGTCCCATGGCTGCACGTATCTCTGACAGCTCGGGATCTTCAGCCTTGTCGGACTCCTTTTCCTTTGCCCTTTCCGCGCCCATTGTTGACACTCCTTGTCGGTGAAACAGACAGACCGAAGGTCACGATATTAACTGTTCGTTTGCAACTTCCATGGAGAGGACGCGCAGGTGAAGTATGCATCCTAGACAGTTTTATCTAAGCGCAAATACAGCCGGGATGGGAGATTCTCACGATGAGCAAACTGGACGAGATTGCGGGTCTGCTGGACGAGATCGGAATCATCTACTCAAAGGAGAGCAGTGGACTTCTCATGGTTTGGGACACAGCTCAATTTGACGAACTGAAGGTTCTCATTCTTACGAGTCCGGACGAGAGTTGGCTCTTCATCACGGCCTTGTTCACGGATTTCGATAACATCCCTCAGGACCAGCAGCACAAACTGATGTATGACATGCTAGTATCGTCCTGGAAGGTCAACGGCGTCAAGTTTGTCATCACTTCTGAAAACTACATCGCTGTCACCGCCGAAACCAATGACACAGACCTCACTGGCGAAGAGCTACGGACGTTGATTGACAACACTGTCGGCGCGTGCGACGTTATGGCGTCTTTCGCTCCTGGATACGGAAAATAGGTTCCTGAAGCATCTTGTTTTCTTCTTGAAGAGCTGGATGATGAGTAGTCAAGCTAGAACTCAAAGCCCCTTCGCGCCAGAAGTGTGCCTCCATTGAAGTAGTGCTTCACTTCTTTCATTTCAGTCACCAGGTTCGCAGCCTCTATGACCTCCTTCGAGGCATACCGACCTGTCATGATGAGCTCGACATCAGAGGGCCTCATCTCCATGAGCTGCAGCTGGTCCTCAAGAGAGATTAGACCCCACTCAACAGCAACATTGATCTCATCAAGGATTAACAAATCACATTTGCGTTCTTGGAGAGCCTCACGTGCCAGCTCGAGTCCATCCTGTGCCATCTTGATGTCAACCGGATCCGGATTCTCTTTGTCCACAAAATCCATTCTACCTACAGGGATTATTGTGAAGTTTGAGATAGAATCTACCGACCTGAACTCTCCATAGTTGACTTCGGAGCCCTCACGACGCTCAGCCACCTTTGCCTTCATGAAGCTGATCATCAGTACTTCAAGACCATGGCCGGCTGCTCGAAAGCCAGCCCCGAGTGCGCATGTTGTCTTTCCTTTTCCATTCCCCGTGTATACCTGAACCAGCCCCTCAATCTCAGGCTTCTTCATTCTCAATCCTCAGTTCTCTTCATCTGTTTCAACAGACTAGCCACTCTTCTCCCAAGTTCCATACTCGCATCGATGGCAAGAATATCTTCCTTTGCGGAACGCCACTTGCCTTCGTCAGTCTGCATGCTACCAGACCCTGATGTGCCATGCTTCACTGGACTTCCGACGGCGCCAACAACAATCATTCCTTGTCCCAATGCGTAGCGATTAAGGACATCAATCACGTGTTCCTGACCGCCGTATCTGAGTCCAGCATATGTAATTGCGCCAAACAGCTTGTCCTTCAGCTGATGGTCCAACATCTTCAGAGTTCTGGAACGATCCATTAGGTCTTTCAGCAATCCTGGTACTGATGTAAAGTAAGAAGGTGCTGCTATTATTATAGCGTCGGCTTGAGTCATCTTCTCCTCAAGTATCGGCATATCATCATGTTCATTCTCAGGACACGGACGCTGTCGAACGCAAGCATCACAACCTGTGCAATGGCGGATATTGAATTCTATGAGGTCAAGCAGAAGCGTGCCTGCGTTCGTATCCTCTTCGACTAGGACTTCCGAAGCAGCCTCAAGAGCCTTGGTGAGCAGCAAGCGCGAGTTCGACTTCTCACCCCTGGGAGAACCATTGATACCTACAATCAGCATTCAGGTCACCAGAGATGGCCCTGAGAGTCGGCATCATTTAGAGCTTGTGCTCCGCTTAGCAAGTGCGTTGTCAAGAGCATCAGCTATTTCGCTGACAGCTCTGGCCGCGGCTATGTGACTCTCATCCTTGTGTGAAGAAACAGCCACAGTCAATGTGCTTACTCTCAACATCTGCACATCGTATCCCATGATGTCAGTCGATGTTGGCACCATGTCCATTACTGGTCGAATCGCACCGCTAGAGATTTCCAGCTTTAGCGTTGAGAGGTGACTATCTGGAATATTGCCTAGAAGCATGCGGCCACGAGCATCCAAGATACCGGCGTAGGCGACTTCACGTGTTTCAAGAGATTCTGACACAACGCTCTCAATCTCTTCCAAGACTTCCTTGGAAGGAACTTCCAAGTCTATTCCGACGTACTGACCTACAAGAGAGTCAATTCCCTCGATTTCGCCTATATCACCAGTCCAGGACTTGATGAAATCTCCATACTGGTTGGCAATTGCCCGGCCCAGTGAAATCATCATCTTCTTCAATGCAGCAAGATTCTCGTCAATAGTTGTGAAGAGTATCACCGCAAAGGAGTCAAAGAACAAATAGGACCACACGTGTCCGTTCTGATCAAGCGTATAGACTCTGTCCCGTGATGTTCCACTGCTGGAGTGAAACAGAGTAGCACATGCGCTGACATGGGCAGGAAGGCTAGCCTGCGATATCTGGGTTCCCTCTTCAAAGGATTGACCGTAAATCGGCTCCCCGTCATTCTTGATTAGATACGCTCTAAGTATCATTCTGACTCCCTGGCAAACAATTGAAGGCCACAAGGCAAATCATAAGCGTTCCTTGTAGATAATCTTCCGGTCCAAGGAATCTATCTCCTAGCCCCCTTTGTGAATGCCTTTTTATGACTCATTGATGCTGTCTTGCTGGGTGCGACATATTGCCGAAGAAGAAGAAGGCAGAGCGTATCAAGAGAACGCGATATGACATCTACGCTGAATTGATCCGTGTCATCTACATCTACGGCTATTGTCCGCTCACACGGGCAGCTAGGTCCACCAACATGCCCGTCGACAGGGCGAAGGATTCGATAACGGAGCTAATGGAAAGGGGGCTCTTGGAGGAGGACGATGACGAAGGTCAGAGAGTCTATTCTGTCACAGTCAGAGGACACCAGTACCTTGAGCTATACAAGAGGATGGCTGCACTAGTTGGAATCCCAGTACCTGAACCCATAATCGGAATGTGACCATGAACGGGGAGTGCTCGAAGAGTGTCGCTTCTGATAGTAACAATAGGTGACCCTCAATTGTGGTTTCGCTTTATATACGGAATCAGGGTCGCTCTACTTGGAAGAAGACAAGGTGAACGTCAATAATGACGGAAAGACTAGTGTTCAAGAAACAAGAAACAGTTGAGCTTGGAACTGTTTTGGTACGATGTAGTCGCAGTGTTCTATTTCTACATCGCCCTCAAC
>JBHLRV010000056.1:0-7816 GCA_048882205.1 Candidatus Thorarchaeota archaeon
GACAGGCGATGCGAGAGGCGACCACATACAATGACTCCGTTTCCAAGGAATTCTCTCGAAGTCTTGCAAAGTGCATAATGGACCTGTCCACAGAAATGCCGGACAATGACGAGAGATCTATCGATCCGCATGCAGTATTCAAACTCGCTCTCGAGGGTTCGGGAATGAGTCCGGAAACAGACACTTTGGGCTATATGAAGAGTCTTGGAGTCAAGATTCGTAGGGGCCTTCTAAAGGCTGGGAAGTTCCCTCGATCGTCCATCCATCGCGTGGCGGATTTCATGCAAAGATGGTTGAGGTGTATCGAACGTGACGATTACTCCTTCATACTAGCATCAAGACGGGGGGCAAAGGAGAGCAGGAAGGTGTCACTCGACCTTCTAGCACTAGATCCTACGGCCGTAACGAGCCCAATCCTGGACCTTGTACACAGCTCTGTGGCCATATCGGGGACTATCTCGCCTATGGATGCGTACTCTGAGATGCTAGGTTTCGGACCCACTGCAACGAAGGCATCCTTTAGGAACCCATTTGCCATGCGCAACAGACTCTGTCTAATAGTAGAGGGTGTAGAAACCTCATTCCAAGCGCGGAACGACACGATGTTTGGAAGAATGGTTGACCACTGCGTGGCAGTGGCACATGCGACTCCAGGAAATACGGGCATCTTCACTACCAGCTATTCTGTTGCCAAGTCGCTCTTGAAAGCTGGGCTTGAGAAACGTCTGAGGATGAAACTGTATCAGGAGGAGCCAGGTATGAAAGGGACTGAGAATGACAAGATGATTGAAGATTTCAAGCGAAAAGGAGAGAAAGGTGGTGCTGTTCTCTTGGGCGTTCAGGGAGGGCGTAATTCCGAGGGAGGGGATTTTCCAGGTCCATCCATGGAGAGTTCGGTCGTTGTCGGGGTACCATATGCAAGACCGACACCCCGAATGTCAGCATTGATAGAATACTATGACAAGAGATTCAATAAGAAGGGAAGAGAATACGCGTATGTCTTGCCAGCATTGACTCGTGCCGTTCAGGCTGCCGGAAGGCCTGTTCGGAAACTCGATGATAGAGGAGCAATCATTCTACTGGATCAGAGATTCACTACTCCCCATCTCAAGAGATTCATTCCGTCATGGCTAGAAGAAATTGTGCAGACAGTCCCAGACAGTCCACATATCGTGGCACAACAGGTGGAAACCTTCTTCTCAGGTCAATGATCAAGCCCATCCAGAATACTTTCAATGGATCTCTCATCCAGCAGTATTGATTTTGCCTCGGTTTTGGAGAGAGCTATTCTCCCATCAGTGATTCTGGAAAAGAGATGCTTCAACGACTTTACGTATCCATCCTTTACCTGCAGGACCAAATCGTCGTCAGTGACAAGGCGGCCTTTTCGAGAAGCAATTAGCAATGCTGATGATTGATCAGACTCTCCAACCTTCGTTGTATGACGTTCATCTACGAGCTCTACTCGAGAATAACTGAAAGCACTCTGGATTCCACGCAGATAAAGTGCGGAATATAGCCTTGAGCCACTCCCGACGCGTAAAAGGACTGTGTTTGGAAGATAGTCCTTGAAGAGATCTATCCACTGCAGGGTGTCGTTCGCCGCGCTGGAAGGATTCTGAGCAGTCTTTGTGTAAACCGTGTTGCCATTGACCACTAGAGCCAAGCCGATCTGCATGCCAGGATCGACTCCTACAACTACCATTGACGGCTCCTGAATGCCTAGCAGTCTGAGCATGATTTGGATTGCTATGATGTCCGGTTTGAAGACATCTTCTACCACCACAAGACCCTGGGCTGTAAGGTTCTTTGACTCATTTGCTGTTGTCACTACGACTTTTGCAGTTTCGCATTCTCTATCATCTGGTGTACATAGCACGAAGTTGATGTCTAGTCGTTTGAGGAGATCGACAACCAGATAGAGTGTCTTTGAGTTCCTTGTGGCGACAGCAACCTCAAAACCGGACATCACGGCTCTCCTTCTGAGCTATGCTTATCACAGGGTGAGTGACAACTTGAGGCTGGTGAAGGGTGATTTGATTCTTCCGTCAGGTGTTTCGGTTCTGGACCGGCTCCTCAACGGCGGGCTGCCCACTGGCAAGTTCATTCATGTCTATGGTGAAGCGGCCTCGGGTAAGACTACTCTTGCCCTTCAGTTTGTCAGTGCAGCCTTTAGGATTGGAGTTGACACAATATACGTCAACTCGGAAACTGGTTCCCCAGTTGAGAGACTAGAACAGATATCCGGGAAGAAGTTCAGCGAGATAGAGAGCAGACTGAGAATCCTGTCACCAAAGGACTTCATAGAACAAGGAGCGCTCATAGATGACATCGATCTCTATGCACGAAAAGACACGAAACTTGTCGTGGTTGACACCCTCACAAGGTTGTATAGATCGGTGCTGGACGACCGAAGAACAAACTATTCGAACCACCGCGAACTGAACCGCCAAGCGGGGATGCTGAAGGGGCTGGCAGTGCACGGGGACCTAGCAGTGCTTGTCCTAAACCAAGTACGGGGAAGTATGAGCGAAATGGGAAGGTTTGAACCAGTAGCGAAGGACATCATGGACTATTGGTCTGACTATGTGTTGAGAGCGCGTCTTGGCAAGACAACAGGACAGAGGATACTTGACAGGACAAGACCCGAAGGGGATCCAGCATTCTGTATCTTATACCTCACGGAACAAGGATTAGCTGCTGAACAAAAACAGTGAAATGTGTCACATATTGGGTTCTGAGTTAAGGAGTCACATCCATGTATCTGGCGCTGGCTCTGTTCGAGCTCTCCATATGGCTGGGTCTGCCTGCTTGGATTGCAAATGCAACTCCTGTGATTCTCGGGGGAGGTAGACCCATTGATGGAGGTCAAGTACTGCGTGATGGGCACAGAATACTTGGTGATGGAAAGACCATCCGGGGTTTCATTGTGGGTGTGGTCCTAGGCACTCTGACGGGTGTGGCTCAGTACTTATCGGCACCCTATATTCTGCCGGTATTGAGTCAGTTTGTGACAGTGTCATCGGACATGGAATATGTGTTGTTCATGACTGTTCCAACAGCTATTCTCCTGTCCGTAGGGGCACTATCTGGTGATCTACTTGGCTCCTTTCTCAAGAGAAGAGTGAATATTAGGAGTGGAAGCCCCTCACCAGTGCTTGATCAACTTGGTTTCATAATCATGGCACTGGTGTTCGCCTATCCATTTCTGCGGCCTCAATCAGTCTATGTGGTCATACTGATACTTACAACTCTCGGAATCCACTGGCTGAGTAATGCAGTCGGCTATCTTCTTGGATTGAAGGAGCACCCATGGTGAGTTTCTATGTATGTACCATGTGACTTGTGATATTACATCAATGCGCCATTAACGTTTTATAGAGAAAGAGAGTAGGTCCTTAATGGCCCTATCTCGTTCGGTCACTGCCGCTGGGCCAGAATGGTCTGTCGTAAGACCATAGTGGTATGACACGCCCTTTCTATGATAGCGGAGTAACGTCAACATGAAAGTCGCTGATTGCATGCAGTCTGATGTAGTCTACATATCTGTCCCTGGCACAAGAGAAGATGTGCTGCAAATGATGGCTGAGAAACAGATTAACGGTATCCCCGTGGTGAAGAAGGGAACAAAGACCTTGGTAGGAATGGTCACAAGAAGCGATTTGCTGAGAAAGGCAGACGAGACTCAACTGGCAATGTTAATGGTCAGAGATCCAGCCACAGCAACGCCCCGAACAAGAGTTAAGACTGTGGCCAAGATGATGCTGGAGAAGGGCTTCAGAAGAGTCCCTGTTGTCGACAAGGATGAATTGGTGGGTCTGGTCACCGTACCGGACATCTTGGGGGCTGTGCTGGAAGAGAGCGAACAGTTTCAGGACGTTTTGGTTAAGGACCATATGAGGAGTCAGATTACTGCTGTGTGGGATGAGACTCCCCTGCCCCTAACCTACATAATCATGGAGATGGCAGGGAAAAACGCCCTCGTATTGATGAACGAGGGTGGAGTAGTCACTGGGATGATTACTGTCAGCGACTATATCCGTCTCTCAGAAGTGACTGTCGAGGATAACGTCAGCAAGACCTACTCAGGAACTGACTCGGCGGTCGAATGGGGCTGGACATCAAAGGACTTCCTTGTGGTCACCAAGAAGCTGCTGAGGCTTCCCAATGTGCCTGTGAAAGATGTAATGACGAAGAACATCATCAGTGTGAGTGAGGTCACTACAATACCTGAGTGTGTAAGAGTATTCAGAAAGAATGACATCGATCAGACTCCCGTACTATCGGCAACAAGCAGTCTGATTGGCATGATAGAAGACACAGACCTGCTGAAGTTGACTCTCACGGACGAATAATGGAAGTTCTAAGTGTCTGAGAAATCGGACCATGACGTCTGCTCAGACACGAAGAGGGAGTCCAACGCTGAGTTTACCAGATTCAATCGCTGTTTCAGATACTGACTGAGATCGTGTTCACCAATCAACTTCTCTGCAACTCCTAGGTACTTTGAGATATTCTTCTGACTCACGGTCAATAGAAGGCCCTCTCCGCAGATGCATCTTCCGGACATTGGGACTCTCCGATAGATTCTGTTGCATTTGCGACATCGAATCTTCTGAGTCGAATAGGCTCTCAGATTTCCTCTGATGTCGCGAATGAAGTGGTGTGATAGTACTCTCTCAGCAACGTCTCTTGAGTCTACAGCGTCAAGCAGTACAGCCAATTGAAGCTGTGCTTCAAGCTTCTCGTTCATGGTTCCTAGAGTCTTGTACCTTGTGTTGCGAGGGCCCGCATCAATTGAAGATGTGTCGTGGGTGAAACCGAATCCTTCGTATTGTGCTTCAGTTCCAAGTCGAGACTGAATCGTGTCAATGAGGCCCTTGACATTCTTTGGGTGCTGAGCCTCAGCAACCATCTCAAAGAACTCAGCAGGATATCTGTAGCAGACCTCAATGTTGTGACTCTCATCATCCACCTCTTCTGGGTTTAGAACCACGGAGAGTACAAGAGGAGCATCCATGAAGCCACCTCTACCGGCAGGGAGATACTCCTTTGAGAAATTGATGAGTGCATCGAGCACCAGAATCAGAGCGTCCTCGTCGCCATCGCAGTTGCGCCTCTTCGCGGCATGCCAGTATGGATGGGCATAACAAACACTCGCGTTCGTGAACCCAACAATCCTGCCAATTATCCCTGCAGAAGTATGTGGAGCTAGGCCCACTACCAGTTGGCCAATTACATCCTCGTGCAACCTGAAGTTGTAGTGCCTCTCTAGTCCATAGATCTTCTCCAAACAGTCGTCTACAAACTTACCAACTCTGACCATATAGTCAGCACAGTTCTCAGGTACAATCAGGTCCTGAACCTTGAGCTCGACTATCTGTCTATCAGAAACTAGTGGTGCACCTTGATGGTCACTGATATATCCAAGCTCGCGGAGCTTCTTTACCGGAACCCCCACCTCGTATGGTCTGAAGTGTGTCAGTGGAGCATCAGTGACATCGAATCTCGCTGTTCCGTCCCTATAGCAGTACACGTCGTGTTTTGCTCGTAGGATGCCCTTTCCAAGATATTCAGGAATCTTCAGATTGCTGGTTAGGCCCAAGACAGCCCTAAGATTATATGCATGTGGCTCTCCGATTTCGGTCTTCACACGTTCCAAGAGCTGGTAGATGTTAACCGGAACCGTCCTTGTGGTGCGATGCCCATATGGACACATGCCAGTGGATTGGTCCACTGGCTGACCACAGATTTGACCTTGATCCTCTGCCGAACATGATTCTTGGAGCTCGGTATGTGTGCCACAAGCAGGACATCGAGATTCGAATGTTTCATTCCCGCACTCTGGGCATACTCGATCGACAAGTTCAAGACTTACTCCAAGATCTATTGGTGGCTCCACAAGTTCTCCCAAATTGGAAAACGAGTATTGGCCGGCAGTCCGTTGTGTGCTCTTGGCGACCTTCTCGATTCCTCTCTCAGTTCCCAGCGTGCGTCCCACGGGGAAGAGCACCTGCACAGGAGGCCTCATTTTACGCTCCTCTGCTTTCTCAGGCCGACCCATTCTTGCCCCGATTGAGAAACCGGTCTTATTTCTCAGCTCCACCCGTGAACACGAGTTGAGTGCTTCGAGGGCATTACTTCCTGCGGCGGTGGCAGACTTCTCCCCAAGCTGCGCAAGTATTGTAAGAGGGCTATCACTCAGCAGGATTCGCTTACCGCCATTATTCACCTCGTGGGGTGCGCCTATTCTCTCAAGTAGGCCCTTGTGTTTCCTGCTGTTTCGTAGGGAAATCCTGCTACCATCAGAGGTCTTCTCGAGTTTGTGCTTGGTCAATATCCACCCCCTCAGGTTCAGCATCTCCTGAAGAGAAAGGGTGGACCAACGGTACAAGTATCGTGGGTGTAATGGAATTCTAAACTTCTCTGAGAGAATGATGGCTTCTTCAGGATCTGGAATTCTATTAAATGGGGTTTCCACGAATGACTCAATGTAATCAGAGTCCATGTTCATCTCGGCCAAGAGTTTGCCCATCTGTTTCTTGCTCAGACCATTGATTGCACGCTCTAAGTCGTGAGACCACCACTCTTCACAGTATCCCGATGGAACAAGTGGATGATTGTTCTCAAGAAACTCTCCCAGTCCTACCAATATGTCACCTAGGTAAATCACTCGGTCTATCTTGCCCTGCAGCTTACGTGCCTCTTCGACTGTGAAGACTTGTCGTACTGAACCGTTTCTCAATAGCACTGTCGGGCCCTCAATCGTGTCAACGGGGGCAACTATCGAGCCCTTGCCAGGGCGTTCTGTTCTGATATGAGTACCAGGAGCCAAGAACTCGTCGACGAGAAACATCGTGGCTGGATGGACACCTACACCAGCCAGACCAGTATTCCTCGAGCGGCCGTATCTTAGTCGAAACCCTCCAAGATGAGAGGGATGAGAGAATACAGGTCGACCACCAATGACATCCGTCAAGTAGTCAGACTTCGGCTCGAGCTTCTTGTCGACTAACTCATCTGCCTCAGATGAGGCTACCTTAGACATCGTTGCAGCCACATCATTGAGCCATTCCCATCCCTTTATGGCCATGTCAGCGACGTTTTTTGCTAGCTTTGTTGCTTTTCCTACGACACCATCACTAAGGACTAGTACTGCTCCTCCACGAACACGGTTCGTTTCTATTCGTTCAAGATCCCGAGTACCAGTGACCTCGAACTCCTCGGTAGGCTCTCCTGTGAGCATTATCGGAAGCTTGGAGGCGACCAATCGAACTAGCTCTGGCTGAACCGGGAACTGCAAGTGTGCCAATCGAGCATATAGCTCGACTTCCTCTAGTGCACGTTCAACCTCCTGTTCAGTGGCTCTAAATGCAGGCAGACCAAGTACCTGACGAACGTGATCAGCAACCAAGACAGTCATTGCTGTTTCTGTACCACCAGCCGCTCGAATGGGGCCTGCTAGGTAGAGCGCGAGGTACTTGTCATCTCCGGAACCACGGATTCGGACCTTGGATATTCCTTCTATAGGGGCTGCGGTTATACTCTCCGTGAGTATGGCCAAAGCCACTCGTACAGCCTTGTCAACTGCTTTCTCGGGATCCTCTATGTTCCCTAGCTCTCCTTTGGCAATCTCTTCCGCGACTGCAAAGGCCACCTCTTCCCGCGTTTTGAACTTCTCCCTCAGTTCTCTGATGCGCTTGGCGACACCCACAGGACCTTCTAGAGTGACTTCAACGCGAGCTGCAACATCGTGTGCTGGAGGAATCTCAATCTTAACAGTGGGGTCATACCCTTTGGACCGAGCCTTCTCGGC
>JBHLRV010000057.1:0-7800 GCA_048882205.1 Candidatus Thorarchaeota archaeon
CAGTTTCTGCTCTCTCGACTCCAATTATGGTGGAGTCTTCACTCGCCGCTGAAGGTCCTCCGTCAATGTATATGTCGACCTCATCGCCAAGTTGTTCTATTGCTACAGATATCTCGAAAGGACTGGGGCCTCCACTTCTATTGGCACTGGTCCCGACTATCGGCCCACCAATCTCCTCTGCGAGCCTCCTTGGTATGAAGTGGTCAGGCACTCTCACTGCTATGGAGTCCCTCTCTCCACTGATATAATCGGGGACGGTTTCTCGAGGACTGACCACAAGGGACAGAGCCCCCGGCCAGAAGAGTCGTGTAATGATCTCCTCGAGTGGTCCGAAATCATGGTACGTTTCACATTGGGCTATGTCGGAGAATAGCAGAGGGACTCCCAGTCTCCAATCTCTATCCTTCAAGAACAGTAACCTCTCTAACGCCTTCCTCTTTTGTGGGTCGCAGGCAAGTCCATAGCTAGTGTCCGTGGGATAGACAACTAGACCACCCTTAAGAAGCACTGAACTCGCCTCCGCTAGTATCTCGGTACAATCGCTCGGGTCCTGTACTCTCAGAACTCTGGGTGTCAAGGTCACTCCAGAATACTCGTCCCGAACACTCATATGAACCATGTCGTTTGCAGGGAATCTAGAGGAGGAATAGGCATACACGCCGTCATACTGGCTGCCGGAAGGGGCTCAAGAATGAGTCCTCTGACTGACGAGGTTCCCAAGCCTCTCATTCCAACTGCTGGCTTACCTATAATTGAACGGCTCATATCTGATCTGAAGACCGCGGGGATTCACTCCTTCACAATCGGTGTCGGTTGGCGTGGCGAGTTGATTGAAGAACACCTCAGCCAGTTGCCTGATTCCGACAAGATTGAAGTAACGACAGTTATTGACTATGAACTGGGTCCTCTGAAAACAATCGTGTCTGCATTGGAAATCTCCCAACCAGAGAGATTTCTCTTTTGCCCGGCAGATTATGTAGTGGATCCAACGATTGTTTCTGAGATAATCTCGGTTCACAATAAACAGAGCTCGAATCAGCTCGTGACTCTGGGTGTCGACATGACTGCGGATTCAGGGGCTTTCCTCCATTTGTCCGAAGATGGCCACGTCATAGGCTTTGATAGGACAACAAATGATACCAGGAAAACTGGCAGGAGTGTCATGTCGTCAGTTGCTGAGGGCATATTTCTCGAACATATGCAAAGGGCTCTTGCAAAAGGACATACCACTGTGTCCTCAGCATTGAACCAGTTGATCGGAGAGGGCTACCATGTTGTATCTGTGCCTGTTTCCGGCTACTGGTTTGACATCGACGACTTCACTGATTTGTTGGCGGCCAACCAGCACCTTCTCCAGAATCTGAAACTCTCACCGGACGATTCCTTGTTCGTACCATCCGGTGACACAATTCATGTTGACAATCGCGATGAGATTTCCCCTGGAATCACACTGGGACTAGGATCTCAAATAACGGGTCCGACCCTTGTCCTCGCGGGAACCAAACTAGGTCCCAGGTGTAGAGTCGGTCCAAACGTCAGCTTGAGCCGCAACACAGTTCTTCAAGAAGGATGCCGAATTGACAACTCAATACTATTCGGAAACGCTCTAGTGTCCAAGAGTTCCAAAGTACACAATGCTATAGTGCATGGACAGGCGATATTCAAGAGATGATGCAAGATGTCACCAAGCAGAGTCCGAGTTCGAGGCATCTTCAGAGGTGCAGTGACTCGTGTGGCAATTCCATTGCATCGAAGGGGAGTTCGGCCGGACACAGTTACATACTTCACGATCCTTCTTGCGATGATTGCTCTCCTGACGCTCGCTCTTTTGCGTTCCGAGCCTATCTACGGTGTGTTTGTGTTCTTGGTGGGGTTCTTTGATGGTGTCGACGGAGCGCTAGCTAGAATTGAGGAGGGTGGGTCTACATCTGGAGCCCTCACGGATTCTGTTTCAGACAGAGTTTCAGAGTTCATAGTCCTGCTTGCAATCGCTTTGGCCTACTCCGGTTCATTCCTGGCTGGCCTGCCAGTATCTTTCTGGGTGATCTTGTGTCTTATGGGGTGGTTGATGACAAGTTACACGAGGTCAAGAGCCGAGAGTCTGGGCGTCAGCGATTTGGATGTAGGTGTTGGTGCGAGATCGGAGAGGTTACTAACCTTGGTTGTTTTCTCGCTTCTTACGCTTCTTCTTTGGGGTCTGCTCACAGTCACCATAATGGGACTCTTAACAGCCGCGTATCGCTACTATCATTATAGGAATGAGATCATGACGGCTCAGAACAAGTAAGCTGACCATCATACTTAAGAGCGAGAGGATGCTGGCCCGCCGCGTCATTGCATGAGGGAGCAAGGCCGATGCCCAAGTTCAGAGCGGATCACTACCTTATCGCTGAGTTCGAGGAGGTCAAGGACACTAAGAAGACTGGAGAGTCTGTGCTCGCGGCGCTGAAGGAGCTGTCAGAACTCAAAGACCTCGCCATGGTTTCGAGGCGGCTTGAGGGTAGGTCGTGGTCGGAGATACTTGGCAGAATCGACATTCCTGAGGGGTCCAAAGCTTTTTGGGCAATGATCAAGAAGGAAGTGTCCGAGCGAGAACCCTACAATCTCTTCATCAGGTTTGACATGAACGCCGAGGCCGAGAACATCGATCAAGCCAGAATGAAAGTGAAGAGTTGGCTCGATAGCGAAGTTGTACCGAAGATTCAATCCCTAAAGGCTCTCAAGAGCATCGAGGTGCTTCAGCCCAATGAAGTCTTCTTGCCCAAGTTGAACTAGAATCTACTCTTCTTCTACACCGATCACAAAGAGATTGTTCCCAACAGTCTGGACAATCTCCATGGATGAGTCCCCGTCAATATCACCGAAGGCTACAAGGGAATCACCAGGCTTTGATGCCGTCTTCAAAGAAGCGACTTCTACCAGCTCAAGGCCTGTGAAGCCCATAAGAAGGAGTGTTGAATCCCGGAGGCTTAGTAGGACCTGCCCAGCGGAGGCATTATCCATGATCTTCCCTATTCTAAGTGCAGTCACGGCATCAGGCGTCTTTATTGATAGAAGACTCTCAAGGGAGAACTGCTCCATTCCGAAGACCGTCAATGTCCTTTCATCGGAAACAGTTGCAACCTCATCGTATCTCCCCGCAGTCATTGATCCAGTAGCAACAAGGTGTACTTCCTTGCCAACTTTGATTCTCTGAATCTCGTGCAGTCTATCATCCGCATACTGATACATATAGAGGTAGCCGTTCTCGTCGCCAAACACGAAGCGACTGTATGGCACGTTTGCAATGGACAAGGGCCTCATGGAGAAGACAGGACTCTCTACAACCTTATGCGCTAGCTTGTCTAGCACAACGTCAAACCAACCATAGCATCTGAGAGCATTGTCATTGGTAGCTACTATCACTTCAGCGCTTTTGTCATCCATCACATTCGTGACTACCAGTGAAGTGGGTAGTGTGCCAATCGGAGTGGAGCTCTTGACCTGAAGCTTGCCATCCATGAAGACCAATAGCCGCAATTGGTTGTCCAGTCCAGCTACAATGAAGTCCGGCTGGCCGTTGCCCATAATGTCTCCGACATCCAAGACTGCAACAGGTGGAAGTCCACTAGTCTTGGCAACCTCCTTCAACTTCGGTTTCTTTCCGTGAACAAAATCGAAGACTCTGAGGTCCCCATTCATGGTCGAGATGACAATCTTGTCCTTGCCACTTCCATCTAAGTCGGCCAGCTCAAGTGAAGTAATGGCCTCTTTGAATGAAACTTGGGTCAACAGACTTAGCTTGGTCATGCGAGAGTGACCTCGACTCTAATGGCGGTAGGGGGTGCTGAGCAGTTGAAGTCTGCTAGCACAATTTAAGAGTTCCTCCAACAACTGTCGAAGATTAGCAGATTGAAGCACTGAACGTTGCATCAGGAACAGACTGATGCGTTTAAGATGTCCTTTGAAGAACGACAACCTAGGATTATGATGGACGAAGGGAGGAAGCGTTCGCTCTTGAACGAAGAGAACTGGTACGCGTCTGAAGAGGAGGTATCAGAGCAACTTCAGTCCTTCATCGGAGAATTCGGCTCATTCACCCCGGAGTGGTTCGCAGACATCAAGTTCCATCTGCTGCGCCACTCAGGGCTCACTAAGGAAATCAGGGAAGAGTTGTGTCGGCTTTCCATACGATGGGAGCTTTGTCCAAACTGCGACTTTCTCTACGCTGCAAAGAAATGTCTTCTGTGGCTCAGATTGTTTCGACTAATCAATCCAAGATTGATGGACAGAGCACCGCCATGCATTCGCAAGGCCTATGAGAAGAAGAGTATCAAGATTGTTGCAGACTTCTTGGTAAAGGCGAACCTGATTGAACCCCCTTTCTACAAGGCACGAAGTGCCCCATCCTGCAAGGCCCTTCAACGTTGGGGCTATTGTGAGCCTGACGAATACTGTCAGGCAATGGAACGTGCAAACACACTCGCGTACAGTGGGGCCCGGGATAGAATCAAGAGGTCCAGAGTCTTAGAGCCCTGAGCAACTTCGCCATTTGCAATTGATGTCATGGCTTAAATAACCGCAAGAGCAAAGACCGAAGCAGGTGACCTATTATAGGATCCAAGAAAGGTGACCCTCTTACCGGTCTGGATGTCGACATGATCAGGCTCATACGCCTTACAGGGATGCGTGAAAGTGAGATTGCCTCAGCAAAGGCGAATAGAGGACAGGCTTGGACGGATATTGAGGGCAAGATTGGTGACCATGAAAGACTACTGGCACTTGGTGAGAAGCACACTCGTCAGAAGGCGATTCAGGATCCAATCTACGGAGCAATTCTACTTGAGCCCTGGGAGTTGGATGTAATCTCAAGTGGAGAGATGTTGAGACTCCGGTTTGTCAAACAGCTCGGTCCTGCACACATTGTCTATCCAGGAGCCACGCACACACGCTTCGAACACTGCATAGGAACCAACTTTCTAGCGCAGAAGTGTATCCGTGTGGTGAACTATTGCGAGGACTTGGACGATCCCTGTTTCATCCCTCTATCAAACCTTCTTGATCCGCATCAGCAGAAGGTGTTCAGGGCGGTCGCCCTTCTGCATGACGTGGGTCATCCTCCGACATCGCATTCCATTGAGTATGCTCTCAGAGGGTGGGTGGGGTTAGATCATCTAGATCTGGGTGAGTCACTCATTCTTCACAGCAGTCTCAGTGACATTCTCTCACAGAACAATATTGAACCCAAAGATATTGTAAACGTGCTACGTCGGAGGACTCAGGATCCGGTGCTAAGTCTACTTTCTGAATTCGTCGATCACCCACTTGATATTGACAAGACAGACTACCTCATTCGCGATGCTCACTTCAGCGGTGTTGAGCTCGGGATATTCCCGGCAGAGCGCGTCATGATGACAAACAGGGTTGTACGGGACAGAAAGGGGAACTACATTCGCGCATTCATGCTAAAGGCTCTACATTCATTGGAGTCACTCATCTTGAGCAGGAACTGGATGTTCAGCGACCTCTATCTTCATCATGCTGTCAAACTCGCTGAGGCTCTCCTCTCGAAGGCAACTTACTTCCGGATGAAGGAGGAGGGACTGTCAAAAAGCGAATGCTATGGCTTCTTCACAAGAATGACAGATGCAGACTTGTTTGGCTGGCTCAAGGAGTCTGAGGTCGACTTCGTAAGAGAGTACGTATCTAGGATACGCTATCGGCGTTTGTTCAAGGTCGTGCTCTCTCGTTCTTTGATGTCATTCGACTCTGACGTGAAAAGTAGGCTACTTCAGATGCTCGAGGACATTGAGAAGTTAGTAGATGCGGAAACTCAAGTTGCCGGAGACCCCGGGAAGGTCGTAATTGATATTGTCGATCCGGAGCTGGGCGAAAAGGCTCTTGGGGCTATACCGTTGCTTGTGGGTGGGGAAAGCACTGGTCTTGGAATCATGAATTTGGAGGACGCTAATGAAGGGCGGCCTTTGATGAAGCTCCTAAAGCAGCAAAAGCTCACTATTCCCTCCGTGAGAGTGTACGCTGATGCAGAGAACGCACAAGAGATTCGGCGTGAATTCAATCAGCTCTTTCCTGTTAGTGAAGAAGCTCCGGAATTGCTTGATGAGTTTGACATGACTGAAGCCTGACGCCCGGCGCGGAATCATTGGACTAGTTTTGGCACAAGGTCCTTGACTCTTTGAAAACCGTGCTCAATGTAGACTATGCCATATATGGCCTCCACGAGAGTGCCCTTATCGTGTTCAATCTCCGACTTGCTTGGCTCTACTGGATCGAAGTGAATGCGATGCTCATACAAGCCCCAATCATCGCACACACCAGCTAGGTGCTCGTTGCTTACTAGGTCTGATCTTCTCTGCGTGAGAGTTCCAACATCTGTTGCCTTTGGCTGCCAGATATGATGTAACACTGCCATCGATATGGCTGCATCTCCCACGAGTGCCAATGATTTCGCCATCTCGCTGAGCGAACCAAGCACTGTGTAGTCTTGCTTCTCCAGAGGTCCTCGGTCACTTGAGGAGAAGTGAATCTCAAGTTCACTGAAGAGATTCTTAGTGCTTGGTTGAAACATGGCGACCTGAAGCAGCTCGTTGGCCTTCAAGGGAATGTCTAGTTCATTATCAAGTTTGGGAGCAAGGTCGTTTCGAATTCGATCCAGGGTTTCAATGACGTCTGTAAGTTGTTCCTGCCATCGTCCTAGCTTGCGAAGTGTCCGGGTGTTCTGCTTAGGTGTTTCAACTTCAGTGGACTTCACCGCCTCTAGGATTGCCGTGAGTTTGTCGTCCAGTCCTATCGGTTCCCAAGTGAGACCACTCTCGCCCCGGGCCAAATCTATTCTCACTCCCTCGGAAGCACTCGCGTGAGGGCATTCTCCCCGTCCTTGTGTCTTACGAAGATGGCTGTAATTGAGTAATGCATAGCGAGTAGTGAGAGGGCCAAAACGATGAGCGGAGGTCCGGCCGACAGATCTACGACGAGATCGTACTGCGTGAGATTGTCTATAATGATCTTGTCTATCTCCCTCTGGGTCGCCATCAGGTCTCCAGGGATGTTGGTGTCAAAGTTACCGGTTGCATCAACCGGCATGTCATTCCATACTGTTTCCCATTTGGGTTTGGCGCCCTTGGGAAGATACCGGTCGAGATCTCTCATGGATCCTCTTGTGAATGTTCTGTCCTCTACGATGATATGCAGCTTGCTTACGTCGAAATCCTTCTGATCATTCAGCCAAGTGACAAACGGCCGCTGGTCCTCAGGGCGTGACATTGAAGTGAGCATAGCGACAGGTCGAATCACTCCTAATACTCTTCTCACTGGCTGGACGGCCCAAGGAGTAAGGGCAAACTTTCTGTGCTGCGAGTCCTTCCTGCTGGTGATGATTCCGAGCTCTTCGAGACGCTTTGTATTGAAGTAGAGTTTTGGGTCAGTCACATTGAAGTCCACGAGGTTAACACTCTCTGCTCCGGCCTCTAGCGCCTGTGCGGCCATGTCCTTTCTGATGGCTTCTCTGAGTTCCTTTCCTGTCTTGTGCCCGCCCTCAAGCTGATCCAGAATCACTCTACGGACTCTGACGCTCTCTGCTTCACGGTGAATGACCTGGTCAGCGGTATCCCAGAACATGTCTTAACCTCAAGTACGGCTTCATCTACAAGACATATATATGATGCGTATATGTATCTTTCAATTAGATAACGGGTCGAACAAACCGTTCAAGAATCGTACTCGAAACGCCCTCTAAAAGACGTCTGCGAATGTAGTAAAAGTGCAAGACATACGCGAACCATGTGGGTCTTGTATGAATCG
>JBHLRV010000058.1:0-7614 GCA_048882205.1 Candidatus Thorarchaeota archaeon
GACTCAGTGGCTGGTTGCGAAGTCGCCAAAGAGAGTGATGAGATGGCAGTATCGACAACGTCCACACCAGCCTCGGCCGCCTTAAGGCAGGCCATGGAGCCCATTCCGCTGGTGTAGTGAGTGTGGAGCTGAATTGGAATGTCTAACTCGTCCTTCAGCATCGTGACTAGCTCATGAGCATCTTGAGGATTGATCAGGCCAGCCATGTCTTTGATACAGATAGAGTCTGCGTCCATCGAGTAGAGTGTTTTTGCTTTCTCGACGAACTTCTCGTTCGTATGAAATGGGCTCAGGGTGTAGCAGAAGCTCGCTTGAACATGACCACCCTCACGCTTCACAAAACGCATTGCGGCCTCCATGTTTCGGACATCGTTCAACGCATCGAAGATGCGGAAAATGTCAATTCCTACCTTCACGGCTTCCGTGACAAATGCCTCTAGAACATCATCAGGATAGTGACGATAGCCCACGACATTCTGTGCTCGCAGCAGCATCTGAAATTTGGTGCTGGGAATCGCGTCACGAAGGGTCTCAACACGCTCCCATGGATCCTCATCCAGAAAACGCATCATGCTGTCGAAAGTGGCCCCACCAAACATCTCCAATGAATGATAGCCTACTGCATCAAGCTTCTCACAAATGGGAAGCATGTGTTCTGTTCTCATACGTGTCGCGAGAAGTGACTGATGTGCATCTCGCAGTACTGTGTCAGTAATCAGAAGCTTCGTCATTGTAGGCCTGTCCAATGAGGGTGTGTATGGTATTTAGTCGTTCTGATGAAACGGAGTCCACCTGATACTGACTCGAAGAGAGCAAGAATTCAGTCTATTGCAAGGATGACTCCTGCAAAGTGAAATAGGTATAAGGCTGATGATGCATATCCTCCTCGATTGGAGGATGGATCAATGTCAGCAGGCTCTAAGGATTCAGCGTTGAATCCTGATTCGGAGGATCTTAGAGAAGTGGCACTCGCCGTCTTCGATGCAATCTTCAAGGACGTGGACAGTGTAGAAGTCAGAGGCGAATTCCACCCCATTTCACTGACCTCAAGAAGCAAGCTGAGATCCGTTTACATCGACAATCTGTTGTTTGTCGAACAGAACCCAAAGAAGGACTCCAAATGGGCCGAGATGGCTCGAGGCAATCACCAGATTATGTGGGTATTCAAAGGTCGTAGATACATCGCTCGTGTTTTGGATGGGAAGTTTCTCGACCTGCGACGGAAACCCAAGAAATGATCGGTTCTTGAAACACAGGATTTGTTTGACTATCTCAAGACAGCCACTCTTCGACAATCTCTTCAGTCCACTCAGAAACGGCTGTTTCAGATCCAGGAAGAGCTTTCAGCTTCTCAACGAGTTTGCTATCCAAGATATGCCCCACGAAATATGCCTATGGAACAGTCATCATCGAGGCTGGTATTGGTAACATCGATCCGATTTCAGCAAACTTCATCATGATTCTATGTGGCTCAATCGCCTTTGTTCCCGTGTTCACTATTGCTAAACATAGGGGGATGCAAATGCCATCAAAACGTGCTTCGAGAAGCATTGCTATCACAGGCATTCTTTATGTGGGCCTAGCCTTCTTCCTGATTGTGCCTGCTATGAAGTACGTGGGGGCCACGATTGCGGCAGTACTTTCCTCAGTAGCTCCTTTGTTTGCAGTACTCATCTCTGTCTTCTTCCTAAAAGAACATGCAACGCATAGAACATCCTTGGGTGTACTTGCGACTGTAGTCGGCATTCTGTTTATCGTTACTGAGTTATAGCATAGAGCACCCTCTAATCTTCTGTAGACCATTCCAGACAGAAGATGAACCCTTGAGATTTGCGGTAGGGATTCTCAGAAATGTATGACTTCACAATCATTCCCGCTTGCGACCCGCCATTACCGCTTGATAGGCAAGATGTTTTGCGGCCTCTCGCTTCGTGGCAATCTCCTGAACCTGAGTCAAAATCCTCTCGAATAGTTCTTCACGGGAGAGAATCGTCTGGTCCACGAAGATTGCTATTGCCTTCGACTTACTCTTGAAGATCTCAAGTCTTCCCTCTTTTTTCGGAGCCGAGGAGCCCCGAAGCGGTTTAGGACAGGTCGTCGAGGAGAAGGCAAAGATCCTCATGTTTTTGTTGATGAGAGTTCACCATTGCTGGTCGCTGGATGTGTTCAGATAGGACACTTCACGAAGCCAATTCGCGGGTTAGTGAATGCAGGCTGAGTCCTAGAAGACTACTCAAACTCGACATGCCTGGATTTGGAAAGGTTTGTATACATCTGAGTGCTTATACTCACACTGTTGATGGCTAATTCAGATATCTGGCCTAGCAGAGAAAGCCTATTCCTTAAGGGGTCAAGTATCAATGAGAGATCCTGAGATTGAAGATTATTTTCTCATAGGTCTTCTTCTCGCGGCCGTGTTCTGCTCGATTCCATTCACTCAGGTGATTGAAACGGTCAAGGTGGTCGAGTACACTTCTGAAGACTCAAACCGAATCGAGGCTGGTTTCGGTGGGCCCAAAGTCACACAGGTCACTGTCGAATCAAACAGGACAGCCGAGATACGATTCATGTTCTTGGATGGAGTGTGGATCTCCACAAAGACCGTTTTGCTCGCTTCGTTCATAGCAACTCGTGCGGGATACAACTACAAAGGAGAGCACTCCACTGTCGTAATTGAGGTGCTTTCAGACGAGCCAATTCGAGTTCGCATAATCTACACGTACAATGTAGCGATAGAGTCTAGTTTCTTAAGCAGGGCGCTAGACTCACTGCGGTTGAGCACTGAGCCTTGATCTCACAATCACGCGCTGCACGAATGATTTGGCAACTGGTAGTCCCTTGCAAGGGTGTTACAGCATCCGTATCAAGTCGTCCCGAACCATTACTGCGTAGTCCTCAGATGTGACCTTGACCTTGGCTTCCAGTCCGAAGACCTCACGGAACTGAAGAGCGTTGACGATGTCTTCATGACTCTTTGTGAATCTGAGAAGAACACTCCATTGGCTCGTTTCGTGTCCTATTGCTCTGTCAAAGTCCTGCATCTTGCGCCTGTAGAGATTATCTGGGCATTCAGAGGTCATCCTTGGCTTGCACTCCGTCGGTGCTCATATCGTTCGAGTGGACCCCAGCGCTCGACATGACATGCCCATTTTGTGGTTTCGGTCCGCCTGCGGTGTCAAACCAAGGTGAGCGTAGGTGAATTCATGAAGCGAGCCTCACCGGGCTAGGTAATGACAGCCTTGAGCATCTAATCAAGCACGTCGTTGAGGGCCTTCTCTAGCATCTTGAGGCCTTGGAGAAGCTCCTCCTTTTCTCCCCCATATCCCAATCTGAAGTGCTCATCCATCTCAAGTCCATATCCAGGAATTACGAATGTTCTATATTTCCTCACCAAGACCTCGGCGAGCTGCTTTGTGGACCCGCCCTGTTTGAACCTCGGGGCACAAACAACCCCACCTTCAGGCTCAATCCACTCCAGTCTATCTTGTCGATTCATCCAATCTTTCAGAATCTCATAGTTCTCCATCATGTGCTTTCGCATCTCATCAAGAATGGTTTCCCTTCTCTTCAAAACGTGGATAGCTATTACTTCTCCCAAAGATGAGTTGCAGATTGTCATCTGCTCTCTGACTGCTCGAATGCCCTTAACGATTGCACGGTCGCCAACAGCCCACCCAATCCTAATGCCAGGCAGACCGTAGACTTTCGACATACTTGTTAGACTGATTGCGTTCTTGCTCAGAGTGGCAGCAGGAGGGGGAGGAGTATCGAAAGTAAGGTCTCTATAGGTTTCGTCAACCATGAGATGGAGGTCGTTCTTCTTAGCAATCTCAACTGCCTCAAGGAGAGCCACCTCGCTAATCTGAGAACCAGTCGGATTATTGGGATGAGTCAGTGTGATTAACTTTGTATTCGGTTTGATGAGTTGTTTCAGCTCCTTCAGGTTTGGCTTGAATTGCTCTTCCCACTTGAGTCGCAGAAGAGAAATATCTCTTCCGAGAGACCTTGGTACCTCATAGAGTGACGGGTATGTTGGATGTTCGACTATCATGTGATCATCGGGACCGACGAGATGGGCAATGATTGCGAAGTTCGCCTCGCTTGCCCCTGTGGTCACTGCAACATTCTCAGCATTCATTCCAGAATACTGTGAGGCAATCAGCTCTCTGAGCTCAGGACGACCAAGATGATACCCATATCGGAGCTCAACCTCGTCCAGATTGATCTCAAGTTCCTTGAACGTGAAGTACTTCACTCCACTTTCGCCGATATCATAGTCTACCTCGTATTGGTAGGTGTCGAACCAATCCTCAAGTGGCATTCTTTTGAAGCCCATTTTCAATCCTCGTAGAAGGGCAGATATTGGCTCAGTTAAATAGATTCGGAAGTTTCAAACTCCTGGGCATAGGACCCTTGGCCAAAATGCTACTCGAGATAGATAAGGTAGTCAATGAGTATTGCCTAAAGTGGGATATTCCCATGTTTCTTCGGTGGTCTGCTTTTTCTCTTACTGGCAAGAATCTCTAACCCGCTGCATATCAGCTGTCTTGTTTCATGTGGGAATATGACCTTGTCAACATAACCAAGTCCAGCTGCAACGTACGGATTGGCGAACTTCTCCCTGTAGTCCTTGACCAATGCCGCCCTCTTCTTCTCCTTGTCTTTCGCCTTTTCAATTTCTTTTCGAAAGATGATGTTGATTGCTCCATCAGGCCCCATCACCGCAATCTCTGCGGTTGGCCAGGCATAGACAAGATCTGTGTCTATGTGCCGGGACGACATGACATCATAGGCTCCACCATATCCCTTCCGGGTGATTATGGTTATTTTCGGAACTGTTGCCTCGGCAAATGCATAGAGTATCTTGGCGCCATGTCGAATGATACCGCCCCACTCTTGAGCCGTTCCTGGAAGATATCCCGGAACATCCTGAAAAGTCACTATTGGGATGTTGAAAGCGTCGCAGAACCTGACAAACCTCGCGCATTTGTCGGACGCATTGATGTCGATTGTGCCAGCAAGGTGGGCAGGCTGGTTCCCCACGATTCCGACGGAGCGTCCTTCAAACCTTGCAAAGCCCACTATCATGTTCTTTGCCCAGTGCTCATGGACCTCGAAGAATTCACCGTTGTCAGCGAGTTTCGTAACAACCTCCCTCATATCGTATGGCTTGTTAGGATCGTCCGGGACTACATCATCGATTGACAAGTCAATGTCGTCACGAGCATGACCAGTTTCGACCTTTGGCGGATCCTCGAGATTGTTGCTTGGTACATAGCTGAGAAGCTTCCGAATCTGTTCGAAGCAGTGGTTTTCGTCTTCACTAGCAAAGTGGGAAACACCACTCACGGAGTTATGAGTCATTGCTCCACCTAGTTCTTCGAAGGACACCTCTTCGCCCGTTACAGTCTTGATCACTTCTGGGCCTGTGATGAACATGTGTGACGTGCCCTTTACCATTAGTGTAAAATCAGTGACTGCTGGACTGTAGACAGCTCCACCTGCACAAGGACCCATGATTGCTGATATCTGAGGAATCACTCCGCTGGCCCACGTGTTTCGTTCGAAGATGAAGCTGTAGGAGGCAAGCGACAGTATGCCTTCTTGAATCCTGGCGCCCCCTGAATCATTCAGACCGATTACGGGAGCTCCCGCCTCCATTGCCAAATCCATGATTTTGCAGATCTTCTCACCATATTTCTCTGATAGAGACCCTCCGAACACAGTGAAATCCTGACTGAATATGAAGACCTTGCGCCCATCTATCTTACCGTATCCAGTGATGACGCCGTCTCCGAGAATTCTCTTTTTGTCCATACCAAAGTCTGAGATTCGAGAAACGACAAACTCGTCAATCTCGACAAAAGAACCAGGGTCGAGAAGCTTTTCGATGCGCTCGCGGGCGGTGTACTTCCCTCGGTCATGCTGACGCTTGATTCGTTCTTCTCCTCCGGCCAGCTTCGCCTTCTCACGCATCTTCTCCAATCTTTCGAATTTCTTCTTCTTTGACATAGCGGAGGACTCCTACTACAATCAGGTTTGGATGGTCCCCAAATCGATGTATTGAATGTTCTGTTGCCAACCGCGGCACTGGCAACCAATCGAATCTTGCCACGCAGGAGAATCCTTAAAGGTAAACGAAGTTGAGGCGCGCCTACGGGACAGTAATGGAAACAGCTAGCGTGCGCAGAACAGAAGTGAATCGCGTAGCACTCATATCTCTAGGCGCAGCTGCGACCTTGACAGTCCTGAAGATTATAGTTGGAATCGCAAGTGGTTCACTTGGCGTCATATCAGAGGCCCTACATAGCCTCCTTGATCTTCTGGCCGCCGGTATCACCGTTGCGGCAGTACGTCAAGCTTCAGTAGATCCTGACCCTGAACATCCCTATGGTCACGGGAAGATTGAGAACTTTGCTGCATTTGTACAGACTGTTCTTCTATGGGTTACAGCTGGCTGGATCATCTGGGAGGCTCTGCGGGTGATAGGGCTTGAAGAGTGGCCGGAGCCGACTTTGGCAGGCATCGTCGTGATGACTGTAAGCATTATCGTGAACTTTGAGCGTGCTCGTGTCCTATACTCCACTGCCGAGAAACACGGGAGTCAGGCACTAGAGGCTGATGGACTCCACTTCATAACTGACTCACTCAGCTCCGTCGTTGTCTTGATAGGGCTGATCTTTGTCTTCTTTGGAGTGCCGATCGCTGACCCTCTCTCTGCAATCGGTGTTGCTTTGGTCATCCTGTTTGTATCTTTCAAGCTCGCGAAACGAGCCTTCGACGTGTTGCTCGATACGGCCCCTAGCGGAATCTATGACGAGATTGAGGAGATATGTAGTAGCATACATGGCGTGGTTGAGTGCAGAAAAGTAAGAGCACGACAGGCCGGTCCAGATCTGTTCCTTGATGTTGTAATTGCTGTGGAAGAGAACACGTCTTTTGAGGAAGCTCATCATGTCGCAGACAGGGTCGAAAGAGCGCTTCTAGGTTTAGGACAGCGAGTGGACTGCATGGTGCACATCGAGCCAGTCACTCAAGTTGAAAAAGAGAGGGCCGATCCAGATGTCTATGGCCTACTTCAGGATCTTGTTCGGAGAGAAGTGAGAATCTTGGGTATTCACAAAGTGCGAATACAAATGATGGAAGACGGCACATACATTGCTGCAGATCTTGAGATGGAGCCAGGAATGACAATCGGAGTCGCACACGCGATCTCAGAGCATCTAGAACAAAGACTTCAGGAGAAGGTTCCCAACGTCAAGAGGATTACACTGCATATGGATGTGGAGCGAGAGAAGAGTCAGGCAGACGACATCACGAGTGAGAGTGGACACATAGTTGATGAGATTACACTTCTCGTCAACGAAAGAACTCCTGCACAAGATTGCCATAATGTGAACATCACGCGCGACGGTTTGGGTCTGACGGTATCACTAGACTGTCGTGTCGACGCGAAAATGTCACTTGTAGACAGTCATGAGGTCGCAGAGAGGGTCGAGAAGGTAATCAGGGAAGCGTTTCCAGATGTAGGTTTCGTGTTCGTTCACGTTGAGCCAAGCTGATGTCGGGTGCAGATTAACGCCATGCTTATGTACACCGAAACTAACAATTGAG
>JBHLRV010000059.1:0-7553 GCA_048882205.1 Candidatus Thorarchaeota archaeon
GGTAGCATAGGCTGGAAAAACTTCACCATCCAAGTAAGCTGGCAAGGTGCCGTAACGAAGTACTTCAGTCGCAATATCGAAACACGTGTGAGGATCACTGGGACAGAAACGAATCTGTTCCTAGAGGTTGCTCCGACAGCGACCTACTACCTTGATCCGGTAACATTCACGACGACTTATGCAAACATCAATGGAACCAAGATTTCTAACGCAACCGGCCATGTTCTTCTGGCAATTACGCCGCTGACTTCGGGACATCCTGTCACACAGTCGTACTTTATAGTAACAGAGTCTGGAACTGACCCCGGTTCATATGAATTCCAGCTCGACACTTCCGGATTCCAGTCAATTGGTGTCTTCGACTTCAAGCTTGACTTCATGTGGACAAGCGGGCAATCGCCCTTCTACGAGAACCAATCAATGACTGTTTCTCTCGTGGTCCTATCGAGGCCAACATATGTCGACTATGTCCCCGTTTCTGCGACACCGTTCTATGAAACCGCAGACTTCACATTCAGCTATGTGGATCTGCTATCGACTGCAAAGATTCCTTCCTCCCCACAATTGGAGATCACCTTGAATGAACCGGGAGTTTCCTATTCTGTTTCCTATGATTCTGGTTCTGGCACGTTTACCCTAGCTATTGACACTGACTCACTAGCAGGAATCGGAACATTCGTGCTGAACCTGAATCTGACATGGACAGGTCAGCCCTTCTATGAATCGATTCCAAGCTTCTCATTCCACGTAGAAGCCATCGAGAGGGCCACTCAGCTGACCCATGATCCGTTTGAATTCCCACAATGGGGGAACAATGCTACCATTGGGTTCAACTACACCGATCTTGTAGAACAAAGTACCGTCGGAATGTCTGGAACTCTTGTGCTCAACATCACCCTTGGCTACTACACTGTACAGTATCTCGGGAGCGGACAATACGTGGTCGTGTTGAACACGTCAGCGCCGTCGTTCGGGTCAGATGGAACTTTTATTCTCAATGCCACCATCCAACACACTGATCCCTATTTCGCCGATGCATCGAGATTCTTTGGATTCACAATCCTGAAACGCTCTACCCAGTTTGGATATGAGAATCCAGATCCTACGCCCTACCTAGACAATGTCACTTTTGTTGTTTCATACATTGATGACAGCACGGGAAGAGGAATATCTGGTGCATCTCTTAGTGTGACAAACAATGTTTCAGCCCTCATACTCGACACAAACTACTGGGTTACATACCTAGGAAACGGCCAATACCGCATCGAGGTCGATAGTGTTGCGCTTTCTGCTCCGGGTGTATACGTCCTTAATGTCACCTCAACATTCTCGGGCGCTCCGTTCTACCTGCCCCAAAGCAGAAACGTCAATGCGAGAGTCACCGAGCGCACAACTCAGATCATCATCACCCAGACTCCGGGTGATGTGCCTTATCTGGAGAACATTACAATTGGGTTCCGATTTGAAGACTTTCTCACTGGAAATCCTGTGAGCATTGGAAAAGGCGATATCACACTCACACATGATGTGTCAAAGACGCCAATCACTTCAGGCCAGTACAGCCTCTATGACTACGTCACCTACTATGAGATTGTGTTCAATTCGACAGTCCTCAGCCCATCTTCGTTGGTGACTGGACATCAGATACATCTTGACATTGGTACAGGTCCAGTTCCTCCCTACTATGGATCTCGAAGCATAACCACGTTTGCGTCAACAACCGAAAGACAGACCCAGATATTCTTCCCACTTGTTGAGGATACCCCGTACTTCGAGAATCTCACACTGGAACTTGACTTCGTTGACTTCCTGACAGGGAACGGAATCGAGGGTGCGACACCTACTCTGAGTAGTTTCAACTGGAGCATTCCTGAATACCAAGTGATCGAACTAGGTGCAGGGAAATACCGGGTTCTAGTGAATAGCACAGTCTTTGGAAGCACAGGGACTGTCTTCTTCAACGTGACTCTTAGCAAACCAGGAATCCCATTCTTCGCAGAAAGGACAACCGCGAATGTGCCGGCAACCATACGACTCGTTCAGACAGCAATGGTATCTGAACCTCCAGCACCGGGGTCCACAGGCGTAGGGGTTCCAATTAAGGTTAATCTGACTCTGAAAGATTTCGACCACGATGTACTTCTCGAAGGGGCAACAATAACAACTGACTGGTTCACCCGATATGGTACATCGTTCTCAATTATGGAACTTGGAAATGGTATCTACATGATTACACTGAACATGACCGGTCTGATTGCTCAGGACTACCCATTCACGGTGCAGGCGGACAAGACATTCTATGCGCCTGCAAACATAACAGTAGTTGTCACTCCAGGCGCAGCTTCATTCGAGATTCTGATACACAAGAGTACTTACTATGCGCTATGGGGTGAGCTGATTGATGTCCGCCTAGACGTCAGAGAGGACTACTATCATTCTCTTGTACCCGGGGCAAACGTGACGATGCTCTGGAATAGTACAGTCTACAACTTCAGTGATTTGGGCAACGGCACGTACTCTCTACTCCTTTATACCTCAGACGCCAACTTTGGAGTTCATGAACCTCAGATCACGGTGTCAAGGCAGTATTATTCGGATAGGCAGATATCATTCACATTGGTTGTTTCCAAAGCCCCTGCGCAGATTGTAAGCGAGCTAGCAGTTGTCCAGGTAGTCGTCGACACCACCACGATCTTCACAGTCTACCTCAACGACACGGTTTCAATTGCCCCTGTTATGGGTGCCACCGTTTCCATGGAGCTGAATAACACTGTGTATCCGCTCTTCTACAATGGCACTCCGGGCTACTATGAGGGAACCATAGATGCAACTGGATTTGACTTCGGAATTTACGAAATCACTCTGAGTGCTGCATCTATCAACCACGACTTCCTTGATACTGTGCTTGAGGTTAGTGTGGTGCCAATTCCAACCGACATCGGGCTAGTTGGTGGCCTGTCTTCATTGTCAGTCATTCTGGGAGACAGTCTACTGGTGAGTGCGCACTATAATGACACGTACTACGGCGGGTTCATCGCTGGGGCCATCGTCAACTACACAATTGGCAGTTTCACGGAAAAACTTACAGAGGAAGCGAATGGGACCTACTGGACCTTGATAGATGTCAGTACTCTGGGGGCACAAGCAATCCAGCTCAGGATTGTCGGGACAAAGGCCGGATATTCAACTGCCAGCAGGACCGTTGTGGTCAACATTCTTGCCATACCAACAGAAGTGAATGTGAACACACCGCTTAGGGATGGTCATCACGGGGACACAGTCCAATTCACGTTCTACTACAACGATACTCACAACAACCTTCCGCTTCCAGGTGCAACCGTGGACGTTCTGTGGCAAGGAGCCAATGCAAACGTCACCGACCTTGGCAGCGGCTACTATTTGGTCGAAACTATACTCACCCCGATATCTCCAATACTCTACGATGTAGATGTGAGATTCAGTCTTCATGACCATGCGACCACCATTTACACAGTCAGTATTGTTATCCTTCCAACGCCAGCAGAGATTCTCGCTCCCACTACTGTGTCAGTCCCAGTGAACGAAACATCAGAAGTGTACATCAATGTCAAGAATCTCCTGACGAATGAAACTGTCACGGGATTGCCAGGTTCTGCTTACTGGGATGTTTATGGCGAACAGGCTCTTGGAATACACACGAATGGAAGCTACATCCTCACGATACCTGACATCTATCCAATGCAGACCTACCGGGTCGATCTTGCCTTTTCAACCGCAATCTATGATCTGAGTCCAGTCCAGATAGAGGTCACAATTCGTGCCATTCGTACGGAACTCAGGATTGACAACACAACCATCGAAACAGCACCAGGAGCAGTCCACGCCGTTTCTGTTGTCTACTATGATCTTGATCATGAAGAATTCATTAGTGGTGCCGAGATCAACGTGATGGAATCTAATGATTTTGCGTTTGAAGGATACACACAAGAAGGAAACACCTACGTGATTACCATCAGGATTGTTGCAGAGAGAAGCTTCAATGTCACAATCACATTCTCGAAGGAGAACTACGAATCAGAGATCTTGACCCTCGACGTAAAGTCAGACATCACACCAGGCCAGCAGCTTGCAGTGGCATTGCAGTACGCAGGCGGCTTCATAATGGTCCTCCTCGCAATGCTGATCGTTGGTTATCTTAGGATTTGGAGCATACCTAAGCTAGTTCGTCATATGAACAGGATGATACGGGACCTCAGTCGTGGCAAGATTCCGAAGGCACCAATCGTGCAAGATAGACACTCAATGGTAGTTTTAATCATCGATGAAGAGTTCGTCGGCACAGCCGTAAGGAAAGTCCCAGAGGACATCGCGGCTGTGAGTATAGAGGCCATTGTTCCTGACGTGGAAGAGCTGCTTGAACATCTGGCTGCAATCACTGGTTTGGGCGAGAAAGAGCTTGAGGCCTTCCGTCGAGATCTTGCCAGAATGAGAGCAAGTGAGAGACCAGGCTTCATTAGAGAAGTGATAGAGCAGGAGGAGGCTCGTCGAGCAGAAACACTAGCCGAAGATGAGGAAGCAAGACGTCCTGAAGAGGCAAAAGAGATTCTCGAGCAGAAGCCAGAAGAGCTTGAGGAACTCAGAGCCAAGCTACGAAGAAAGGGAATGTCAGAGGACGAGGTCGACATCATAATCGAACAGGCCAAGGGACTCTCCAAAGCAGACCTCGAGGCACTCCTAGACAGTCTTGGTATCAAGTTGTAGGGAGCCCGACATCCAGATCTAAGCTTTGTGCCCGGTCTGGATGTTCCTACGGGTTGAAGATTACTACACTCTGGATCAACTATCTTGTGACCTGATAGCTTTTGACCTGCTCGTACAGACGATTTGCACTTCCTTTCTTCTCGAAGTGGTCACGAATTGGCTGTACCATCTTCTCCAGATAGATGCTCATCGCATTCTTCAGGTCTAGGGGGTGAAGCTCTCCTGCGACATAGCTGTTCTTGAGGTCTTCATAGTTGGCGAACTCGATGTCCCCCCCGAACTTTGTCTTTCGCTCGACCTTCATGCCACCAAACAATTGGAATACCATATGCTCGGCATAATCGAGCAGTGGATTTCCGCTAACCTCCTTCGGAGGGCAGTATGCCGCCAAAACCTTGGCACGGATCTCCTCCTCAGTGTCGTGCATGAAGATGCTAGAAGATGGTTTGCTTTTGCTCATCTTCGTTGAAATCATGTGCCAGTCGCGACTCATTTCATCTTGAATTCCATCAGGTTCAATTGATCCTTCGAGATTGATCAACATGTGGTGACTGATAACGACAGGCTTCCACAGGCCCAGTTTCGGACCAACCTCTCTTGCAAGCATGTTTGCTCTTCGTTGATCCAAGCCTAGCTGAGTTATATCAGCTTCAAGATGAAATATGTCCGCCACCTGCATCACAGGGTAGAAGTACTGAGCTACCTCTGACATGTCACCTTCTTTTCTTCCCATAATGGTCAATGCTCTAGTTGCTCGGGCCACGGTCGTGACCTTCGCTATCCTCACTACTCTCTCCCAGTAGTCAATTGAATCCATGGCATCCGATGCAAACAAGAATTCTACCTTTTCCGTTGGGACTCCGGCAGCCTTCCAGATCTCAATGAAATACTCCCCCGTCGTTCTGATCTTGTCTAGGTCGCCGCCCATCTTGTTGTTAATCCAGGCAAACCAATCGGCAAGCCATATCTTGAATCTAATCCCAGCCCTGATCAGATCCTTTAGCAGGAGAGGGCGGTAGACACCGAACGGAATGTGAGCCAGTCCGGATGGCTCAAAGCCATCGTATGCGATTGGATTCTTCTTCTCTTCCAGTAGAAGTCTCAGCTCTTCCATAGTTACTATTTCTTCGCCTACGCCTGCGATCAGTCTGACTCTTTCCTCGAGGTCCATGTAGCAAGGAATTCATTGAATTCTTCTTAACTGTTCTCACGGGTCAGTTCGCTTGCTTTGACCTTCGCCTTCTAGTCACGATACCCAGAGCCAAGAATCCAACAATGACACTGAACCACAGTGTTACGAAGCGGATTATTATAGTGGCTGCTCCCGCTATGACTTCAGGCAGGCCTAAGAGGAGAATGATCAACGCGATACTGGTGATCTCGTAGGTTCCGAGACCTCCAGGTAGGAAAGACAGTGCGCCTATAACCGATGCAGTTGAATGAATGAAGGTGGAGATCATGAGGAGATTCAATGAAGATACGGTCAGAGAAGGAAGTCCCGCTCCTGTAAGGAGGGAGAGCAGCAGCCACAGCTCTATGCATTCCATGAACCAACCGGGAACACTTATCGTGGTGCTGAGGACCATAGGTTTCGGGGAGAGAGTCTTTGCCATTGTATCCTCAATCAGTCCAACGCTGTCCTTGAATCTCTTGAGAGGCCCGAAAGATGTCATCCTTCGAAGAAAGATGTTGTAGAATCTAGGTTGCCCCAGGACTATTGCCCCCACCAACACTACGCCACCCAGAACAAGCACAGTGGTCAATTGATTCACCCCTGACAATCCAATTACAAGACCGACCATGGCAAGGATTACCATTGCCAATAGGTCCGTTACTCTCTCTGAGACCACCACTGGTACTGTCTTGGCAATTGGCGTTCCATCCAAGTCATTGATGAAGTAGCATTTGATGGCCTCCCCTATCTTGCCGGGAGAGGTAGTAAGAGTGAAACCTGCCAGGAATATGCTGAAACTGTCCGTGTGTGAGAGATTCACATCAATCTGGCGCAAGTAGTATTGCCATTTGATGTATCGAAGCAGGTAGTTCCCAAACGAGAGTACCATCATGATAGGAAATACCCACCACCATTCTATGGCTGCAATGGCAGCGACTACTCGTTCAAACTCAAAGAAGAACATGATAGCCAAGTAGACCACGACTGCAGCCAGGACAAACACTATGACTTTCCGAAGACTCACAAAGGAGTCGGTCGAGGTTTCAGGCTCACCTGTAAACTCAGTCATGGCGGCCACCCTCTCAATCTCTGCCATAGGAATCCAGGGATGTGGACATAAGGGAACGAGGAGTGCCCCGTAATCTGAGTCCTTCCTTTCTTCAACTCATCATAGATGTCTTCATGTGTTTCGATGTCGTGAAGCCATGTTCGCCCGTGTCCCACTTCTCTGCCGAAATGACCGTCACTTCCTGCAGTGGTAGGCTTTCTAAGTCGTGCTGCCAGCTTCTGGGCCCAGGTGTTGAATATTGGAAGGAGGCATCTTGAGTTGATTCCCTCTATGAGGTCCACATGTTTTCGAATATACTCTGCGGGCAATCCCTTCCTAATCGCTGTGTTCTTTCGCAGTGGGTCTCTGGGATGCGGGAGTACCACGAGAGCATTCTGGTCGTGAATGTCTTCTGCTATCTCCTCGAATGTTCGATTCTCGATTGGCTCAGTCACAAAGAGTCCAATGATCTCGCCGTGGTCTGACGACTTGTACTCACATGCGTTCAACAGGAACCTCCCGTCTTTTGAGATTGGCTTCAGTATTGAGGGTGCCCAGTGCTCTGTCAGTGCCATACCTATGAGCCCCTTC
>JBHLRV010000060.1:0-7538 GCA_048882205.1 Candidatus Thorarchaeota archaeon
GGCAAGATTGGGGCAATCACCTCTACTACCCTCATAACAATACTCACAATGCACCGACTGCTGTAGCGAGATGGTATAACTACACCAGGGACAACTTCACAGCGGGCAATTGGGAAGAGGGTTTCTTTTCACTAGGCGTCATGAGTCACTACTTTCAAGACTCTCACATCCCAGTACACACTGATACATATTGGAGCGGACATAGTGCGTATGAGTCTGACATAAACTACAATCTGGGAATTCTATCCTACAATGCTCCAACTGAATACTTGGTAACCAATGTCAGTCAACTCGTTGTAGATGGAGCAACGTTTGCTCATCAATTCTATGATGAGATATATGATGCATATCCAGATGGCAGCGCAACTGCGCTCCAGACAAACACAACAATCAAGACAATCACCGAGGATTGCCTGTCGCTGGCCATTAATGGCAGCCTAGCGTTGTACTACACACTGACTCAGTTTGCTGATGCGCCGGATGTTTCATTCTTGTACCAATACGTTGCGTTGATTGACTACGCTCATTCCAACGACTACATTTGGTATCAGAGTGCGGACCGACTGACCGACCTGAATAACACTCTTGGCAAGAATGGCTTCGAATTGAGGAAGCAGACGACTCCATTCACATTCAGTGATCTCGTCGGTGTTGATCTCTTGATCCTGACATGTGCAGACGATGCTTACTCCACGGCAGAGCTTGACGCAATTGCAATCTGGTCAGGGCTTGGTAACAAGTCCATACTGGTGACAGGAAGAGGCGATTACTCCGTCTATACGGACAGAGCTCAGCCGAATCGAGTCTTGGAAGCGATTGGGTCCAATATTCGGATGAATGACGACAATGTCTACATGGAGGGTACATCTCAGCTATGGTACAATGACATCTATGACATCCCGGCCCCGGCAGACACACTCAATCTCACATACGGAGTCAGCGCAATAACATTCTTTTCACCAAATAGCCTGTATTTCCTAGACGATGGTCCGGTCCTACCAGCGCTTTATGCAGATGCCTCCGGTTTTCAGACGAACGAGAATCCCCCTCCGATAACCGATATCTATGACAATACTCAGGATGGAGCAAATGGTGAGCAAATCCCGCTTGCGGCTCTAGAAGAAGTTGGCAGTCTTAGGATACTTGCGACAGGTACAACCTTCTTCAGCAACTATGACCATGGAAAGACTGCCCAGTTTGATAATATCCTGTTTCTCGAGAACTTCTTGAACTGGAGCGTTGCTAATCGTACCGAGTTTAATGTTGCAGACATTGATGAGGTAGGTCCTAGAATCAACGATGTGACATGGACGCCGGCACCGCCAGATGTGGGTGAGCTTGTGAATGTCACTGCCACGGTCGTGGATTCAGGCACAATTGCCAATGTTGATCTAATGTACACGAGTGGTGGTACAATCAGACTTGACATGGAGTTGGTCGGTGTCAACACCTACAGGGTGCAAATTCCTGGAATTACCTCGGGCTCGTTGACCTTCTGGATAGAGGCGGGCGACGATTCCGGCAACAACGCCACTAGAGCGTCGTTTACAATCACATGGACAGCAACGACTACTACAACTACCACAGATACCACAACGACCACGACTACTGCCGACACTACGACAGCCACTACCACGACCGGCACGGACACGAGTACGGGACTTCCAGAGCAAGGAGTGCCACTCGAGATGGTCATTGCAATAACCGGAGTCCTGGGAGGAGTTGTCATAGTTCTCGTTGTCATTGTCTTACGTCGACGGTAAAGCGGAAGGAGATGGGGTCCAGACCCATCTCCTTTGCTTTCTTTTGGATTCCATCGTTCAGATTAAACGTCTTTTTTGCGACCGATTTAGGCGACAATGGAAAGATCTTTCGATTTTTGATAGAACTGAGCACGCCGCAAATCTTCATATGGAAACTGTGAGATGATTAGACGCCAGCGCGTCAGGGGGTAAAGACTTGGCTCACAGTCCTGAGTCCGAACTAGTGAATAGTGATATAGAGCTCAGTATCATCCGCGCATTCGGCTGGGCTTTAATCGAGTTTGAGGCGGTCCTGTTTCAGAAGTACCTTCATCTCTCAGGACCGAAGTCCATCACCACAGAACCGGAGTTTAAGAGGTACCTGAAAGAGATGCACTCAAAGGGTTACCTATCTCCTCTCGAGTTTCAAGGAAAGAGAGTCTGGAAAAAGCTGGTAATTGAATCAGACCTTGAGGAAGAGTTGCAGGACGAGGCAGAGATAAGGGAATCAATTGAGAGGGCTAGGGAAATCCGGAAGAAACTCAGGAAGAAGAGGCTGTCCCCTCGTGACAAGCTTGTCACTGAATCAAGAATCATCGCTGAAGACATACTTCGTACATTGAAGCGTAAGATTTTGAAAGGCGAAGTGACAGATGCCGAAGCAACAGACGTTCTTCTAAGACACGTCGGAGGTATGCGCCGTGCTCTTGCGGATTCTAAAGGTGATTTCCAGGAGTATGTTCGGAACAACCTGCCAAGTATGACTAAGCCCCTAGAGAAGATACTCCAGTCCAAGGGGGAGGATGTGCTACTTCTCAGTCTACGACTCATAGAGGTGGGATAGGCGGACTAGAACTCTCTACTCGTCAAGAACTCGGATAGAGCAATCAAGAACTCAAGATATTTCGGATCAAGCGGCGGGTCAGTGTTCTTCAATGCATCCTGTGCCTGTCTTAGGAGATCATCTCGTATCTTCTCTGTGGCCTCAAGTGCTCCGGACTCCCGAAACACTGTCCGAACTTCATCGTCAGACATGTCAGCCTTTCCAAGGAGGTCTTCAAGGACTTTCTTCTGTCCTGATGTGCTTCTCTTGAGAGCCTGTATTAGGAGCATGGTCTTCTTTGCCTCCCTTATGTCTCCGGCCGAGGATTTGCCCGTGACAGACTCGTCGCCAAAGGAGCCTAGGATATCATCCTGCATCTGGAAAGCCTGTCCTACCTTAACACCAAACTCGCTAAAGGCGTTCAACTGGGCATCACTCGCTCCGGCAATGGTGGCACCCATTTGAAGAGCCTTCTGAAACAAAGTTGCTGTCTTGCGATAGACCATCTCTAGATAGGTATCCTCACCAACATCTGGAAGCGTAATCATAGACATCTCTAGCAGTACACCCTCAACAAGATCACTGAAGCCCTTCTGGTAATAGTCCAAGAGCTTCATTGCAGTGTTGGAGTCCAGTTCGGAGTGGTTTATGGCCTCAGCCCCCAGATTGATTAGAGAATCACCACCCAAGATGGCGAGAGTCATTCCAAAATCATCAGCCTTCTCTTGACGGGCATCAGACTGTTTCTTATACCATTCTCGATAGCGCGCATGGAATGTTGGCCCACCACGTCTTGTTTCGTCGTGATCAATCAAGTCGTCATGTAGAAGCGAGCCGTTGTGTAGAATCTCCAGTGAGCAGGCTGCTCTGTAGAGATGCTTCACTTCAATATCCTTCTTTACAGCCTTGTGCGCGACTACCATAGCTACAGGCCGCAGCCGCTTCCCTCCCCGCATGATGTACTCCAGGATGTTGTCATAATACTGTTGATGAATCGGACCCATATGCGATGCTGCGTCCTTCTTCCAGGTGATGAACTTGGCCAGTGCCTTGTTTATCTCTGCAACCTCTTCTTCCAGTATGTCCTCGAACCTGGTCATTTGATACCCTCTCCCGCGTAGGCTTCACACGGGTCTGCAATGAGGCTCCTTTTTAGGGTTTCCAAAGTGTTGAGCTGGGGCACGGTGGAATCGAGATACCAAGGAATATGTCAGTGTCCCACAATCTCGATGCCGCTCATGGCAATCGGGGGCATGACATATCTTGAGTGTACTTCGAGTTCTGAGCCAATAACTAGCTCCCTGCTAATTGCCTCAAAGAGATTGCCCACAAGCAGGGCATACTTGATCTTTGATGTCAGCTCTCCGTTCTCGATAAGCTGGGCGTTTCGCATTTCATTTGAGAATGAACCAGACATTGGATCCACCTCAGGCCAAGCAAAGTGTTCAACATAGACGCCTCTCTTCACTTCGCAGATGATTTCCTCGAGAGTTTTGGCACCTGCCGGTATCTCCAGGGTTGTTGGTCCACAACTTGTTGGCATCATAAAGGAGCCTTGCGCATCACGAGGATTGCGCCGCATTCCGTTTCCTGTGGACTTCAGGCCAACTTGGGATGCATTATAGCTGTCGAAGACGTAGGACTTGAGCACTCCCTTCTCGATGATTGTTGTACTCTGCATCGGTACACCTTCATCATCCACAGCTGCACTGAGTAGTCCAAGCTCTGATAGACCATTGTCAACTATGGTCAAGCTTTCATCAGCCACAGCGTCCCCCACTTTGTCTGTCCAAGGACTCCTCTTTCGGTTGACATTCTCTGCGGATGTAGCAAATCCGACAAGCGATCCCAACATCTGACTGCCTTCGCTTGGAGCCAAGACTGCCACGGCGTCTTCCCACTTCTCTTTGAGGGCCTTCGCCCTGAGTACATCTGCGGCCTGAGTCCTCAGCTTCTCCCCCAATGTCACAAAGTCTATGTCATCTAGTCTTCGAGCCCAACATCTTTGGACTCCCTCTCCAACGGACCCAGAGTCTTCAGCCTTGGCGGTGAAGAAGCCAAAGACCATTGTGGATTTGGCCCCTGTGTCAATGCCAAGTGAGTTCTGAACCTGGAACTCAACAGAGCTCGCCCTCAGAACACCATTTGGTACGGTTATTGAATCAGCCGTAGCTACCTTGACAAGATTCATTGCCTTCTCAACCAAAACTGAGCCGTCGGCCTCAGCAGTTTCAGAATCGAAGAATCGGTCCTGTGCCACAGTTGGCTTCTTGGAGTCGGGGAGAGAAGAGAACATCGGATCTTCGGAGCTCATTCTTGCCATCGACTTCGCGCGTTTCACAACATCATCTATTGACTCAGACAAGAGTGTAGAACTGGTGAAGCCAATCTGGCTCCCAAGTATGAACTTGAGGCCTACTCCCATTTCCTCCTTGGCATCTACAATCTTGGGAATGCTGTCATCTATGTAAACACTCGATGTTCTTGCACGAGTAACATAAGCTTCAGCCTGAGATGCTCCCTCTCTCTCAGACATCTCAATTAGTTTGTTTGACTTCTCAGACAGAGTCATTTCAGGCGCCTCCAATGATCATCTCCGCTCTCATGTGAGGTCCACCAGAGGTTACTGGTGCCCAGTCTTCCTCGCCCTTTCCACAGGTTCCACCAGAGAATCGTAGTTCATTGCCTACCGCGTCCACGGTCTTCAGTATCTCAAGGACTTTTCCGGCTAGTGCCAGGCTTCTCACGAGCTTGGTGAGTTCTCCTTTCTTAATCACATAGCCCTTCAGAGCACTTACCTGCACCCCTCCGCCCACAACATCTTCCATTCCGGACATGGCCTTCATTACATAGACGCCGTCTTTGGTGTCAGAGATTATCTCGTCATCGGACCAATCGCCTTTGTCAAAGAAAGTGTTGGTCATTCTTGCGAAGATTCGACGATTGTAGTCTTGGGCACGTCCATTGCCTGTTGGACTCACCCCCATTAGCATCGCGGTTTCAATTGTGTGCAAATAGCCGGCATACACGCCCTTGTCGATTATCATTGTTCTTGACGATGGAGTGCCCTCTGAGTCGAAGGGGAAAGTGCCATATTTCCCGTTGATTGTGCCGTCATCAACCATTGACACAAGCTCGGTCCCAACTTGTTTTCCGACCATATCAGTCAAGAAAGAACGCCCTTTGACTATCTCATCCGCCTCGCTCGCATGTCCGCATACTTCATGCGCTACTACACCCGCGAGGTCTCCATCTATTACAACCTTTAACTTGCCGGAGGGTGGCTTTGAAGCTGACAGCATCTCGATTGCACCTTCCGCAGGCTTTGAAGCAAACTCAGCAACATCGAGTTCTCTTGCCAACTCAAAACCGCGTAGGCCACTTAGTGTGTCATAATCAAACTGCATCCGGTCGCCTTCTCTTGCTACTGGATTCACCTGAACTTGAACACGCAATTCGTCCCATTCCAAACGAGTTCCAGCCGTGTTAACAAGCCTGTAGACTCCCTTCGTGTCATCGTAACTCGAGTTTACGTTCACGATTCTGTCGTCGACTTTCTGTGCCCTGTCAAGTTCCATTATAAGGTCGAGTTTATCCTCAGTGGACACCTCAGCGGGATCCTCCTTAACCTTCTGCCAAACAGATTTCTCTATAGGATTGACCCCTGACAGGTCGATTTGTCTTCGAGAGTATCTTGCTGTTGCTTTGGCCATTCTTGACGCGTCAGAAAGGAGGTACTCCAACCGCTTCCTTGTCACAGCCTCAGTGGTAGACGCCTGTCCCCAGCTCTCACCAACGAGTACTCTTGCAACAGTACCAGACCTGCTTGAACGGTTGAATGTGCGGAGTGCACCGTTGACAACCACGAGCATTGTGCCTGTTCGACTCTCTTGGCGAATATCGGCAAACGAAATCTCACTATCGGAGAGCCCCTCAATAGCTTGTGTCATGACATCTAGCACTCAGCTTCACCGACCGCCTCGGCAATACTTGGTGGTGATAAGGGTTTTCCAGCTAGCAACCTCCTGGGATTTGAAGGAAAGACATTCGAAAACTCTAGACGAAGACTGTCCCTTCGAGTACTGTTACGCCCGTGCCGCTCACCTTCACCTGCTCGATATCTTCCTGATTGCCTCGAACCTCGACGAATACCCTCCCGGGTCGATCAACAAAGTGACCCTGTTCGACGACGATGCTGGTGACTGGAATCGTCGGCTCTATGATGCCGTATCTTATCATGTAGCTAGCCATGCACCCTGCTCCGGACCCACTCACAGGGTCTTCGTAGACACCCAGGGCGGGTGCGAAGTGTCGAGCATGAGCGTCCGATGTGGGCTCAAGTGTTTCTCTCGTGAAGACTTGTATTGAAACGTAATCACGACCTTCACGGAGTTCTTTCAGACGTCCCCAATCGGGTTTGATTCGTTTCAGTGACCTCATTGTCGAAACAGGTACCATGAGGTGTGGTGTCCCGGTACTGACCGTCTGAACCGGATTTGGAGAAAGAATGTCAGCTAGTGTGAGACCAAGCGCCTCAGCATACTCCTTTGGATCATAGGTGTTCATAAAGCTCGGTTTGTCATGTGTTATCTGAACCTCATGGCGTCCTGTCGACTCGTTTTTCACAATCTCGACCGATAGGACGCCCACATTCGTTTCGAGCTGGAACATGTTAACGTCTCCTGGGACTTCTGCTAGGCCTTCCTCTACAAGGGCATGGAATGCTGCAATCGTTGGATGGCCGGAAAAGCCAAGCTCGCCTTTTGGCGTCATAAAGTGGAAACGGAAGTCGGCTACTTTCGAATTGGACACGAAGACGGTTTCACGAACATTCATCTCTCTTGCAATCTTCTTCATGGTTTCATCTTCGAGCCCCTTGTCACAGATCACTACTGCAGCGGGATTGCCGCCGTAGGCAGTGTCTGTGAAGGCATCAACTTGTACTAGTCGTAAGTTCCGGCGTCGCTTCATAT
>JBHLRV010000061.1:0-7403 GCA_048882205.1 Candidatus Thorarchaeota archaeon
ACGAATGGAAAAGGGATACACCGCCAAGATACTGGCCGCATATCTTGAGGGCATGGAGGAAGCCGGAGCATCTGTGGAAACCGTCTATGCCAAACGGTTCAAGATCAGGCCCTGTAACGGTGATTTCCAGTGTTGGTTTGAGAAGGTTGGTGAGTGCATGCACTCTGACGACATGCTGAAACTCCTTCCGATGCTGCGAGAGGCGAATATACTCGTACTTGCTATACCCGCATACCTACCACTTCCGGGTGAGATGCAGAACCTAATGAACAGACTGATGCCAATTGTTGAGCCCATCATTGAGTTCCGAGAAGGGCGAACACGGGCGAAGTTTCACGATGACGTCAACATATCGAAGATTGCACTAGTTTCGACCGGAGGATGGTGGGAGAAGGACAACCTTCACACGGTGGTCAGAGTCGCCAAAGAGGTTGCAGAGGACTGTAGCGTAGAGTTTGCAGGAGCCGTTCTTCGACCTCATGCCTTTTGGATGGCCACAGAGGAAGAGAAGGCCAAAGAGGTCCTTGCAGCGACCAAGCAGGTTGGACATCAGCTTATCAAGGAGGGAAGAATGTCAGCTGAGTTGCTCGAAACCATCAGTCAGCCCCTACTTGCCGAAGAAGAACTAAGACAGTGGTACAACGACATGTATGAGAAAGCCCGACACAGGTAGTGACGGGAGTCAGACTATCAGCTACTTGGCCCTTAGCCTCCTGTAGGGAATGACCGCCACGACTATTTACTCAATCGAAGGCAAAGTCAGATAGGAGCGAACTTTGCTAAATGTATTTTGAAGCAATTCAGTAATGCATCACGTCAGTGACTCTGAGCATGCTCAAGATTGCATTGGAGAACACCCAGATAGGTACTAGACGCTGGCTGAACTTGTAGAGATTCATCTCAGCGGCTTTGAAGACGCCAGCTTCAAGATATACTGTTTCAGTTCACGCGACATGGCCACGGAATACTGTTTGGAGATGCGTTTCGTCTTGAACCTCTTGGTCTTGAACGTGAGGCCTCGGTTTCGGAGCGTTTCCTTCACTCTCTCAAATCTCTCAACGGATGTCTTCTTCACAGGCATTTTGAGATCCTTCAAGACTTCAAAGCCATATACGGTGAGCCAGAGCGGCTCTAGATGGACACTTCCCTTTTTCTCGGGGACTACAGTGTTCTCAAGTTCTTCTTTGCGCCTTTCTTCTATCTTCGGAATCAAGACCTGGCCTCTTGTCTTCTTGAGCTTGTTAATGTCAAGGAAGAATGAGGACCCACCCTCATCTAGCTGTTCGTGAAGGAGTTCAACTACGCCTGCATAGAGCTCATTCTTTGCTTTCCTGAATGTGACATCACTCTCAATTGATTCCATCAAAGGCGTAATGTCCTCGTCTACCCCCGAAACCTCAGCCATGCCCAGCTCCTCAAGAAAGGCCCTCTTTGCGGCGAACTTTCTGGGCCCTGTGAGGCAGCGAAGATACCTCTGGATCCTTCTATTCACCTCTTCCCAACCGCCTTCTTTGAAGATCGCACGGATGGGTCGCCATCCTATGCTCATTGCAGTGTTCTCGCCCCAGTCTAGTTTCGGTGCTGCAGGCTTGAGAATGGAATCAGCCTCTACTCTTACCATAGGCTCCACTAGAATCTCGAGACTGTCAGACTTGGTGCAGAGAAGGCTGGAGATATCGAGGACTTCGGTCTTGTTCTTCCTCAAATCTAACCTCTTAAGCTGCTTGCAGCCAGTCAATGAATCAGAGTCCAGAGTAGTGAGCTTGTTGCTGTGAAGTGAAATCTCCTCCAGTTCGGAGGCCTTGCACAAAGGAGTCAGGTCGACTTTCTTTAGCTGATTGTCACCGAGATTTAAGATTGCAATGCTTCTAGATGCGCTGAGCGGGTTGAGGTCAATCTTCTTTATTCTGTTGGCCTCCACTCTCAGTGTCCGGAGGTTGGTATTTCCTGCCAATGGCGAGAGGTCGAGCCCAGAGAGAACATTTCTCCCTAGATTCAGATAGCGCAAGTCTTTGCACTTTGTCAGCGGAGAGAGATCTAGTTCCATGATCCCATTATACTCCAAGCTGATTGAAGACAACGACTCACACGAGCCAAGGGGAGAGAGATCAAGAGATGAGAGATGGTTCGAATCCAGAGACAGATACTTGATCTTCTTGCACTTGCCAAGAGGAGTAAGATCCAGGCTCTTCAAGTCAGCATATGAAACATTTAGGCTCGTGAGTTTGGTGCATGCGCGGAAAGGAAACAAGTCTATTTCATACAGCCCAGTGGCAATTATGTCTACACTTCGAAGGTTCTTACAAGATGAGAGAGGTGTCAGGTCAATTCGCTTAAGATTGCTAAGAGAAATGTAAAGGGTTTCCAGACCGGTGCATGATTCCAATGGTGACAAGTCAAGGGTCGTCATAGGACCCAGAGAGAGCCAGAGTCGTTTCAACTCTTTACAGAAACCGAGTGGAGAGAGGTCAGCCTCAATGGCATCTTCATCGGATAGAGTGAGCTCAAGTCCTCCATAGTAGTGCTCCTGTACCTCCTGCATCCTGAAGAGGTTCTGCTTGGTCACGTACCTGATATGAGGCATTGACCATTGAGCAAATTGCTTGGCAATATCATTAATCGATTTACAGAATGCGGGGGGGATGAGAAGATCCTCTGAGACCAAGTGAACAAACAGAGTGAGTATCTCACTCCAAGACTGAAGTCTGCGGGCTGGAACGTCCAACAACGCCGCGTCGGTGTTCTTTGTGAAACGGTCAAGCACACCTATGACCTCAAGCACTCTGAATGGGACTTCCTCTGGCTGCCTCCTCGCTATCCCAGAGAGTGTTCTGTGCCACGACTCCATCTGCTGTCGGGGCACCTTTACAAGGCTCATCGTTCCATCCCATTCCCGAGTGTCGGGGACCTACTGAAGTAGACTCGCATTAGTGTTCCTGACCATGGAACTGGTTGGTGAGGTGTTCATTCCCAGCCCTATTAGTTGTATGCTGTGAATGGTTCTTCACGTCATCTAATGGTTTCTAGGCTGAATGTCAAGACCCAGATTCGTTGTGGCCGGCTAGACTCTTCGACTACTTCATTGGCCCTATCCAATGGCGGCCCGAGCTTTGTCTAGGTCATCGGCACCTAATACGAGTCGATCTCCTGACGCTACGTAGAGAAGTTCAACGTTTACTCCTGCATCAGCGATACGTCGTGCGATGTTCCCAAGCTCTCCAGGCTCGTCTTTGGCTTCGAAGACCAGGACTGGACGGTCAGCACGCACCTCAAAACCGGCTGCTTCAGCAGCCCGGCGTGCCTCAGCCGCGTCCTCCACCAAGATATGAGCCACGCCAACACCTTCACAAAGGAATCCGCAGCCACCATCGATGTTGACTCCGGCCTTTCCCAGGGCTTCGCCTAAGTCTGCCATCGTTCCCGGGCGATCTTTCAGAATGATAGTCAGATCCGTTGACATTTGTTCTCCTCCTTCTCTCAAGACTCTCGTCTGAAACCAGAATTTCGAGTTTCCGGATACATGTGTTGATTTCCTTTAAGGCGATTTCGATTGGGTGAAGGGATTGGTGGTTCGACATGTTTCGAAGAAACTCTATTCTGTGCTGTCTTCTTTGGAGCCCTTTTGAAGACACTCGTGGACAAGAAAAGGCGAAGAAGAGTACTACGAATATGCAGAATCTCTAAACAGATGTCCAATTCATCAAACATCGGAGTGAACTTGCTGCGAGAGGTACTCTTATTGGCTGCAATCCGTGCTGAGAGGAGAACATTGGCGGTGATGGCAACGCGAAGAGTTTCCGTGCTTTCAGTGGTCATGCTGCTGGTTCTCGTCAGTCTCGCTCCGAATCTCTATGATTCTCCAAATCAGAGCATCCTAGACAATTACGCTGAACCAAGGGAGGAATTTGCTGTCAGTCAGACAGGACTCGAGGACTACGACGAATTCTCCAAGGGAAACTTCAGCGGAGTGGAGTTGTCGAACATCAGCCTGTCTGTCATTCTGGATGACGTACGCTCAACGGTTGCTGGGAACTTGACTCTAGACTATTACAATGGTGATTCATTGTCTTTCTCTAGCATCCCTTTCCATCTCTATCCTGTGGGGATGATGTACGCAGACAGACAAGGAGGAATCCAGATTCTGAGCGTGACCACGACTGGACCTTCACCAGTCGCTTTGTCGCACAGCATAGAACCGCATGGACAGATAATGTGGGTGAACCTCCCGACCCAGCTTATCCCGGGGAACAGGACATCGTTCCAAATAGCATTCGTAACCACTCTGCCGGATGGTCGGGATCGTGCAAACTCGCATGGCTTTGACTTGAATCAGTCAAGAATCTACACAGTCTCTAGCGCCTATCCCATGCCCTGCGTCTATGACGAAGCAGACGGTTGGAACACTGACCTCTATGTTGAATTCGGAGATCCTTTCTATCACGACATGGCATTCCATGACCTCTTCGTTGAGGTGCCTAACAACATGGTCGTTGCTGCGACAGGCGAGCTGGTTGATAGTCAGAGTGATGGAACGAACACCACCTATCACTACAATGCAGGTCTCCCTGTGCGAGAGGTGACCTTCTCAGCTTCAAGATACTATCAGGTAGACTCCATCCAGGCAAGTGGCGTCAATATCACAAGCTACTTCTTGTCCAGCTCGCGACCAGAATGGGAGACCGATTTCGTAGAGTGGTCCAGGCTGACTCTCATATTGCTGAATGACACCTATGGCATCTATCCCTACTCAACACTCAACATAGTGGAACAGCATGGATTCTATGGAGGAATGGAGTATCCATGCCAAGTTTACATTACAAATCTCGGCCTTCAGTTGTTGAGAAGCGGACAACGACCTCCTTGGTATCTCAGGTTACTCGTTGTTCATGAGGTTGCTCATGAGTGGTGGTCACAGCTCGTCGGTACAGACGCGATAGACTGGGGATTCCTCGACGAGGGCCTCACCTGCTGGTCTCACTCATACTATGGAGAAGTGTATCACGGAAACTGGGAGTACTTCCAGTACTATCGGTATACCGACACGACGAGAACATTCTATCTCACAAACGGCATCGACACGGCTCTGAATCTGTCGAACTATGATAGGCCTGAGCTAGTTGGTTACGTTGACTATACAAAGACGCCCTTGATACTGGAGAAGCTTCGAATGGAGATCGGTCATGATGACTTCATTGCTGGTCTTAGCGATTTCTTCAAGAAGAGCTACTTCGGTATCGGCACTCTTCCAGACCTCCAAGAGTCCTTGGAACAGGTTGTAGGAAGATCTCTGGACTGGTTCTTCTTGCCGTATTTCGACAATCCTCGCTTGCCAAACTACTCCTTTGCTAGTGCAGTCTATGACCCCAGCGACTCCACTCTGACTGTGACCATAGAAGATACCAATGAAGATGTGAACCCATATCCGTACTCCCAAAGAGCACAGATCAGAGTCTTTGGCTCAGCTTATCTGGCTCCAGTGAATGATCTTGACTTGGACGCTGTTCCTGAACGTACTGCGTTAAACCTCACCGAAGAAACAGTCTGGATAAACGGCACAACTACTCTGACCTATGCTGTGTCAGGTATCCCCGATGAGGTCAGATTGATCTATGAGGACTATCTCCTGACCGAGCTAGTGGACTTGAGCACTGAGTATCTGGCAACGCAAGGAATCCAAATCTTGGGGAGAATTGATGTTGTCCTTCTATATGGTGGGGCCCTTGCAAGTGTGATTGCGGTAATAGTCTTCATTGCGGTCGACGACCTCCGCAAAGGTCGAAAGACCTGACCCAGAATAGCCCAAGACGATAGCGAGTCAGATTCTCAGACTGGTCGCCCAACGGGACAGACGGCCATGCATCTCGAACACTCTATGTAAGAGTTCGGGGTAGGTCGAACGGAGAGTTTCTTTGTCATCTCTCTTACATGTAGTGGAACATCATCAGTGCACGGACTCTCCAAGGAATAGACAATACAGTGCTCAACGTTCAGCCTGTAGGGTTCTAGGGCCTTCGTGGGACAGGCAGTCAGACACCTCCTGCAGTCACCACAGAGATCCGTTTGAAAGGGCTTGTCTATCTCCAATTCTGCAGCTGTGAGCACGCCCACGAGACCCACTCTCGGCCCGAGAGTCGGTGTGACTAGAAGCGTATTCTTGCCTTGACTGCCCAATCCGCACTTGACAGCAGCTGTCTTCAGCGGGATGTTGAATGTCACTGTGGAATCGAAACCTTTTCTCCTAAGAAAGTCGACAATCTCCCAGGCCATGTTCTTCATTATGACAGAACCAAAGAAGTAACTCTCAATCTTCTCGTCCGGAGAATGGAGACCGTAGCCAAGCCAATCAGGGGAGTCCAGTGTGGTATGGAATGCATCGTCCCAGACATGGAAGACATTTATTATCACAGACTTGACCGATGGAAGCTCGTCCGCTGGTGTGACCAGCTCTTTGATCTTGCGCACTGGCCCATACGGCAAATCTTGCAGCTTGCTAGGGCTTGATATTCCAGCTGCGACGAACCCGACGTCAAGTGCCTTTTGTTTCACTTCTTGCGTGAGGGATTTCATATTTGGGTCTCCATTCTTTAATATCTCGTTCGTGGAGAATTCGTGATTTGGCTCTATAGCCGTCATATGTCGGTTGTCGAAATCTCTGCATCTTTACGGCGTCAGGAGACTTGACCAAGAGATTCTGGCTTTGAACATCACATTAATACAATGAGTCGGCAAGTCGATTGAATCACTGAAGGGAAAATGACATGCAAAGGAACATCCTCCGGAATAACCCATACACCATTTCCGTTGTAGTTCTGATTCTACTGTTACCGCTGGTAGGATTTGGAAGTGCTCAGGAAGTATCGGTTCAGGGATTCGCCCGTTCCTATGAGAGGGGTGCTCCTGCTAGTGCGATGTCAAGGGACTATTGGCCAACTGAAGGATGGAGAGAGTCAACTCCGTATCTGCAAGGCATGAGCGAGGTAAGGCTCAACTCCATGCTTGAGTATGTCGCCGCTGAAGACTACAGCATAGACAGTGTGGTGATACTTCGACACGGATACATTGTCCTTGAGAGATATCTGAACCCGGAACATGACTCGACCACACGCCATGAGATTTACTCTTGTACAAAGAGTTTCATCTCAGCACTCGTTGGGGCGGCGATCGAAGAGGGCCTCATTGCGGGCGTCGACCAGAAGGTCCTCAGCTTCTTCCCGAACAGGACATTTGACAACGTGGACTCACGGAAAGAGAACATAACGCTGGAAGATCTGTTGACAATGACACCCGGCCTGGATTGGCATGAGCTCGATATCTCTTACTCCAGTGGCAGCAACAGTTTCCGACTCATGTATGGTTCTTCGGATTGGGTTCAGTACATACTCGACAGGCCTATGGTACAAGAC
>JBHLRV010000062.1:0-7393 GCA_048882205.1 Candidatus Thorarchaeota archaeon
GCGTAGCTGTAGATGTCATCCCAGTCCAGGATGTAGCAAAGTGGACCCTTCAGTTCCATCCGTTTCACCAGGTAGTCTTTCGGCCAGTCAGTCCATGATAAAAGTATGCTTCCGGTCACGTCTCAGGTCGCAGAATATCCGAAGACCTCATTTCTTTGTATTCGATGAGCTTTAATTGGCAGCTTGTTTCTCGGCCCATATGTACTATGGAGAACTGGTTTGTCTGAGAGCCTTGGAACCGCCTGACTTGGACATCATTCTGAAGCACTGGAACACATGGGAACTTCGAAGGACGATTGGTGTTCCTATCCCGAGTTCGAGGTCGTCAAAGAAGGAGTGGTTTGACTGGGCTTCAAAGACAGACCCGTGGAAAGACGGTTTCCTGACTTTGGCCATAGTCAATAAGGCGAACGATGAGTTCCTTGGCGTAGCCAGATTTGAGGACATCAGTTGTCCGCATCGTCGAGCAGAACTTGGGGTATCAATCTACGACCCCGCATATCGTTCAAAGGGTTACGGCACAGATGCAGCCCGAGTCATGCTTTGGATGGGATTTCACATTCTAGGTCTTCGTAGCATCTATTTAGATACGTTTGCTGACAACGAGAGAGCTGTACGGGCCTACGAGAAGTGCGGTTTCAAGAGAGTTGGACTTCTTCGCAAAACGGAGTTCATGGCTGGAGAGTATCACGACCTTCTCATCATGGACATCCTAAGGGAGGAGTTCATGGAATCAAACCCTCCTGGCACTTTTGTGGGGGGAGAAATAGAAGAAACTCGCGTTGGCAGCTAGTCAACATAGCAAGAACATCATTCTAACTAATACTGTCTTCCAGATTCTCTAGGGACAATGAGTCGTACAGGCCAGGAATGTATCTTACCCTGATCCGTAGCAAATCATCTCTATGAACCTCTATGGGCCTCTCAAAGGGAATGAAAAGCTCCCTCCATCCATCTTCCATTCTCAGCATAATGTCATTGTAAAGATGGGCTTCAAATAGCCCCACAAGTCCATGAACTGTTCCTGCATCGATTGTGGTGAATTCGAAGGTCTTGTCAACTTCAGTGGGACAATCCTTACTGGAGAGACTAAACTCAGCCAAAACGGCCAAGTCGGACAAATCCCTTGCCGCATTTCTATCCACTGTCTGAGGGAGTTTCGGGAAGAGAATCCCCTCCACCTCAAACCTCTCCCAGACAGAACCGCACTCAACCGGCACGACATAGGCTGTGACACTCTGAGGAAGGATGACTCCGTTAGGGGCAAGAATCTTCTGAGCAGCGTGCCGACTCGCAGGAATCTGTTGTTCAATGAGCATGATCGCTGACAACATCTCACAAATCACAATGTCCGCTGGCGTGTCGGGTGAAAAGTCCGTGAAATGGAGGTTTCTGAAATCGACCACATCGTGAAGTTGGTTCTCTCTTGCAGCTCTTCTGGCATATTCTACTGATCTTCCGTTTATGTCAATGCCCGTCACCTGACGCGCTCCGGCTTTTGCAGCCATGAAAGCCAAGACACCAGATCCTGTACCGATATCAACGACATAGCTATCTTCATTGACCAACGCCTGTATAGCTTTGTTGAACTTGGCAAGTCTCGAGTGATGGCTAAGCATACTGGCTGCACGGAGGACTGAGAAGGGAGTAGCATAATCTCTTTCGACCATTATCTTTGCCATAACCAGAGGTTCTTATAATATGATACGCGGTGGTCCAGACGCCAGAGTAGTATCCACTTTGGCATCACTACCGACAGGAACAATGGTGGAAGTCGAATTGACCGATGAGAGTATCGCGCGTGCAGTTCTTGCTCTTGAAGATGGTCGGCCAAGTGACGCCATTGAGATACTCAAGCCAATTGTGGATGACGACAATGACGAAGCTGATGCCCTTGTGTATCTGGGCATTGCTTACGTGCAGAACGAACAACCAGAGATGGCAGTTGAAGCTCTGGAAAGAGCTCAGGATTTGGTTGAGGAACACTGTGTCCTGTCAATGTTTCTGGGTCGCGCATTGATGATTCTGGGAAAACTGGAGGATGCCGAAGTAGAGATTCGTCGTTCCATCCGCCTCGATCCTTATCACGCGGAGCCTTGGGGGGACCTTGGCAAGGTATTGTACAAGAAGCGCAAGTATAGTGAGGTCACTACTACACTGAAGGAAGCAATTGAGAGATTTCCTGACAGCATTGATATCCGTGCTATGTACGCGCTCGGACTCTACAAACTTGGTGACTTCACCGCAGCAGCAGCGGAATGGGAGGCTTTGCATCGACTTGAGCCACGGCTCATGGCTGCCGTTTCGAATTATGCCTTTCTCATGCTGACTCTAGGTAGGACTTACGAGGCTGCACCCTTTGTAGGACACGCCCACACACTTGCTCCTCGGGATTACAGGTCATTGATTCTTCTGGGCGAACTTCGATTTCAATCAGGCGAGCATGAGGGTGCTCGAGAATGCTTCTCCCAGGTCTTGGAACAGGACCGGGATAGTGTTGAGGCCCTTTCTCGGCTGGCCGTGCTATTTCACTACGTGCAAGAAGAAGCAGAATCAGAGGAGTGTCTCAGGAGAGCTGAATCTCTCGTCAATAAGGATCCGGAGAGCTGGAGAGGGCTTTGCTATGCATATTCGATGCTTGGCCTCGAAGAGAGATTCATAGACTGTCTAGTGAAATGGACCCGGGCAGATCCGACTTCTGCCGCACCTTGGGTGGCATTGGCAAAGCAATATGATCGAGTTGGTCTTCTAGAGCACTCAAGGAATGCTTGGCGTGTTGCATTTGAGTTGAGGAGCTACGTCAAGATACTCTGTGGGAACTGTGGTTCTGAAGAACGTCTTCCATACGATGAGCAAGTCGGGTTCGATATCTATGCGGACCGTATCTGTCCTGAGTGCGGAGCGCTGATTCAGATGCCTTCTGGTCTAGCTGGTATATGAAGCGTCGTAGTAGAGAGGTGCATACTTTGAGTGAGAGACGGTATCCTTCTAGTCCCATACTTGGAGTTGGAGCAATTGTAGTCGGGCCTGAGGGTATTCTACTGGGTAGACGTGACAAGGATCCCGGTAAGGGGCTGCTGAGTATTCCTGGTGGTGCCGTTGAAGTAGGTGAAACACAGGAACACGCTGTGACAAGAGAAGTCTTCGAGGAAACGGGTGTAGAATGTGATGTTCTTCGATTTGTGAGCACTGCTGATCTCATATCTCTTGACTCAAACGGGAAAGTGGAGTATCACTTCGTGCTCAACCACTACCTGTGTCACGCTACCACCCTCAACCTAGTTCCAGAAAGCCCAGAGTACGACGTCATGTGGGCTCATCCAGATAAAGTGGAACAACTAGGTCTACATCCTCGAATCAAGAACCTTCTAGACAGTGTGTACGAAGACACTCTCCTCCTCATGAATTCGTAGCATTTGCAGTGTCTTTGGAAGTCTTCATATCTTGTCTTTGAAAACCGATTCCACCAGGAATCTCGTACCATTTCTGATGAGAAGTCTAAAGAGTGCGTTCGACACTCGTCGGTATAAGTAGCAATCTTCAAATGGAATACCGGAACGGAGATGTGAGGCCAATCAGACTATCCGTAGACCATGTGGCACTCTTGATTCTGGGAATCGTGTGCTTTGGTATCTCTACAGATGCATTAATCGCAGCTCATGATCCTACTATGCCGAAACTGTCAGAAATCCAGAAGTCCCGGGCCTGCTTCTCAACTGCGTCCATTGAGAATGAATTGAGGGTCGCAGTCGTCAAACCCATTTTCACTGATACAGCCTACACGAGGGCATTCTACAACTTCTATTGGAAGTACGGAAGTAGCAATGAAACCTACATATCCACAGACCTGAACCTCCTCAAAGTAACGGTCAAATCTGGATGGGGTTGGAGCAGAAGACTCAGTGAGTTCCTAAACAGCACCAAGGCTCGTCTGGCAGGTGTGGGTCTATGTGATAGTGTTTCACTTATTGACGAGATTGACGTTACGATGGGGGCGCTATTTCGCGAAGGGAGAAGAGTATACGACGTAGTTATACTCGGTTTCACTGAGTATGTTACTGCTGAGGAGTACACTGCTTACAAGAGATTTGTTGAAACGGGTGGCACTCTTATCATAATGGATGCATGCAACTTTCTCGCCGAGGTTAAATATCATCCATCTACCTCTCCAGGCAAGCCCGGGTATCTTAGCCTTGTAAAGGGCCACGGATGGGAGTTCAATGGGACTCATGCTTGGAAGTCGGTCTTTCACAGGTGGCCCGAAGAGAACCGGAACTGGGTTGGCAGCAATTTCTGGAGATACTGGTATGGTGAACACTACGACTACTTCTTGGCCAACACGTCCCATCAGATAAGCACATACATCAGAAACAAATTCGGCGAAAACATTACTAGTCGATACGGCGGTCATGAAGAGAACAAGCTGGAGAATCTCACAAACACTGAGATAATTGGGTACTGGCATTTCAAGAATCCCGATGAGGCTCCTGACGAGCCTATTGTGGCCTATCAGCACTGGTATGGGAATGGAAGCGTCTTTCACACAGGAATAATGGCGAGTGGTGTGATTAGCGACTCAGAGTTCCTACAGGCATTCCTTGTGAGTGCAGTTAGGTTTGCTCTGACAGGAAGTGTCGGGAGCTGGAGCTTCTGGGAAAACTCGACCTACGAAGCTAATGTAGATATCTTCTACGAGAATGGCACCGAAGTAGCAGAGAATGACGTAATGTTCGACGAGGTCTACTTTCATGTGGCATTCAATTCCAGTACAATAGCTCAGAATCATAAGCCTTACAGCCTAACATCCGTATACGTGCGTATTGAGGCGGAGCGAAAACCCTTCTCAGTATCCTTTCTGCCGGTCACCTTCAAAGGGATCCGAATAGATGAATGCAGTGTAAACTGGAAAGTGGATGTTGATACTCGTATCCTACCCGACGGCGAATATTCGTTCGAAGTCTGGTGTACCTTCTCGGGACTGAGCGACATCTCCAGTTCCATAGACTCAATAGTCGTCATTTCAAAGCATTTTGTCAAGAACATCCCAGATGAAATGAGATTCGCCATATCCGCCTCTTTCATATCGCTCCTTGCCTGTTCGGTCTTGGCTTCCGCGCTTGTCGTCTGGAGGGGAAGGAGTCGCATAGGTATCGAATGAAACTCAACCAAGTCGAGTGTTTTTGGCACTTCAAGCCTACTGACTCACTCCAGTTCATAGAACAATTCTGTTCCTCAGACACTTGAATCCTCAGGGACGGCCATTCTTGACGAATTATGTCCAAGAAGTATAAAAGCAGAAATGCGACACAGCGTAGACGCGGATATGTAAATCCACATAGGAAGTGTTCACAACTATGTTCAGAACAATCATGGCACTTGTGATTGCCCTTGTTGTTGCAATCGTGATCGGTGCCTTTCAGATTCTTGGTCTTACTGTCGAGCAGATCCAGCTGATACTGAATTCTGGTGATATCACTGGTCAGTTGACGTTTCTGGGTGCTTTGTTGTTCGGTCAGCTCATATTTCCGTACACATTCGCGATTGGTGGAGCCTATGCACCACTAGTTGCTTTGGGTGTTGCTGGGTTCATTGCTGGCCTTATCTCAAAGAGTGGAGTCAGGATGCTCTTTGTTTCGCTGATTTCTATTGGCCTGTTCTTTCTTGGGTACTTCGTGCTCACGCTTGGACTTACGCCCACCGATCTCACTCTGTTGGCAGATATAGCCCGGAACATGGCAATTGACCTGGGAGTTTCATTTGCACTTCTCTTTGTGCCGGGTATAATTGGAGCCTCCCTAACTGCTGAAGAGTACTAATCGCGACCAGAAAGTGAGTTAGTGGGGGACTCTTCCCCCATCTCACGCTTTTTTCCTCAGATGTTTGTCTTGGCCAGCTGAGTTGAAACAAGTTTCAAGAATTCGTCGAGATGGTCACTGTGGACGAAGGCTCCCGCAGCCATCGGATGACCTCCTGCTTCCACCACCTGCCTCTTGTGTGCGTCGTTCATCAATTCACCAACTGAAACGAATGCATCTCTGAGATCTACGCCTCTGTCAACTAGATTCTTCCTTGCGCGGCCAGAAATCTTGACCAGAGGGCCCTCCCCGGTCGTATTTGTGCTCACTCCAACTACTGGCTTGTCTTCCGGTACTATTCTGGAACCCTGCGCCATGCCAATCACAATGCCGATGATTGTGTCTGGCGTTTCTGGGTCTCGCACAACATACATGCCCTCTTCTTCGAGGTATCCGTCTGTTTCAAGTCTTCGAAGCGCAGATGCGAGGTTCGTCCGGTGCTGGTGCAGAAGTGTGCGTCCTTGCTGATATGCCTCCTCATCACCGAGGCACACTCTTACACCGATTTCTGGTCGCCTGTTGCGCCCACATGCGTTCAGTAGGGTAGAGAATTCCTTGGCTGTCCTCATCTCAGTTCTTTCTGGACGTCTAACGAGGTAAATCACATCACCAACAATACCTGTTGCCACGCTCGGGTCTTCATACGTTTCCAGTATGTGACTGAACAATCGCTGGACTACGGCCTGCTTCTCTTCATCCTCAAGATCGGTCCAGGTACGCCATCTATCTTCAGAATCTCTTACGGAGATCTTCAGTTCCTCAAAGAAGCGAAAGCAACTCTCTCGGTCGCCAGTTATCCCTGGAAGATAGGGCTCCGTTGCGTACTCAAGCAAGTAGGGGAGTGGCCTTGTATTGATCCCGAAAAAGGTCAGGTCTCTCTCAACGCTGATAAGTCCGGCGCCTTCGGCCAACTTGACAATCTCACTGTTTACATTGGTGAAACCTTTTCCATATCGGTCCTGCAAGTCGCCTGTGGCTCCAACGACTGCTAGCTCTGAAAGATCCACGTTCTCATTGGAAAGACTCAGCGCAACCAAGAAAGAAACCCCGGCTCCTGAGACATCATACCCACCATCAAGCCCGTGTTGGCAAGGATTGACTTCAACAATCTTGCCGTCTGAATCTGCAAAAACTGGTGCACTTCTCTCTTCAGATGGTACGTGGTGGTCGAGAACTATGATGCGAGCCACGTAGTCCTCGAGAGCAACTGTCCTCTGTATGAAGTCCATCTGACCAGTTCCAAGGTCACTGAAGACGACCAAATCAGGCCTGTGTTCCCTAGTCATGCCTAGGACATCTTGGATGGTTTCAGAGTTCAATTGGTGTATGTTTCGCCAGACTACGTCTGCACCTACTCTCTCAAGAACTGTAACGATTATTGACAGGGCACTGATTCCGTCCGCATCGATGTGTGAGATTGCGAGTGCCTTCTTTGCGTTTCTGATTGCTTCCGCGGCCTCAATGATCCTCTCCTGCATGGTGCTAGGCAACTCGATCTCTGCCGAATCCATCGCTATTGTAAATTGCAGTCTAGGCTC
>JBHLRV010000063.1:0-7346 GCA_048882205.1 Candidatus Thorarchaeota archaeon
CGACTACTGACTTACTCTCTTCGTCTATACCTGAGATTCGCACGATAACACCCAGAAACGATGTGCATCTGCTACCTATAGTCTTTGCCTTCAGATGTGATACTACGCAACGAGTTTCACTCAAACGTGCGTCCTAACTTCATGCACCAATCACTTTTACATAGTCCCGCGTCTAAGATTCACTTCATTGACAACCTTCAGACATGCATAGATGAAATCATTGGTGGGTGTGGGGGTGTCTGATTTTCTACCAAGCCGGACGACAGCACCGTTCAGAGTTTCGATTTCAATCCTCTTCTCACTCTTCATATCACGATACATGGAAGGTCTCAAATCGGGGGCAAGACCGGATGAGAAAGTCATTAGTTTCTGAAGAACGCCATCATCCAACGCAACTCCTTCACTGCGGCCAACTTCAAGGATCTCTGCTATTGTGTCAATATAGAGCTGCTTTGTTTCTTCAGATTCCAAGATAGGACCCAAGGGCAGATGTGTTAGGCAGCACAAACCTCCGACAGCACAAATGAAGGCGAACTTCTCCCACACCTCCACCAGGATATTCTGTGACAGGCTTGCATTAATGCCTGCGTTTTCAAACAATTCCAAGATTCGTTTCCCACGGTCTGATTCTCTTCCGTCGATTTCTCCAAAGGCAAGCCTTTCTAATCCCACGTGAGTGATGACTCCGGGGGACTCGATATATGCACTCAACGCACATAGTCCGCCCATAATGTGGTCGGTCCCAAGAATGCGGCCCAAGATCTCTTCCTTCTCCACCCCATTCTGCAAAGATATCACTGTGGTGTTTCCTGACATCATCGGCTTGATCTGCGTAGCAGCCTCAACTGTGTCATAACCCTTAACGCAGACAAGGACCAGATCGACAGGTCCAACCTGGGCTGTGTCATGTGTTGCTGTGGCAGCAACAGAGAAATCACCCCTTGGACTCTGAATCCTCAGTCCGTTTCTCTGTATTGCCTTGAGGTGCTCCCCTCTCGCTATGAAAGTCACATCTTCCCCTGCCTTGGCCAACAGCCCTCCAAAGTATCCACCAACTCCTCCTGTGCCCATGATTGCTGTCCGCATGAATAAGACCGACCTGACTTTTGATATCATGCGATGGCAACGTCGACTCTCTTAAGGGTACTTGATTAGAGTATGTAGACAGACTGCCGTCTCCAGCAGGTCTTCGAAACATGCTATCAAATAGCAATCTGAGCTAGCGTGGATCCTCCCGACTTATGTTCTTCAGATGAGTTGTCGCCTGCAGGGTTATGCCATATAATGTCCGCCGGCTATGAATGTGTCAATCATTCGGCAAGATGGGCAGCCGCGGCTCTGGTATGCTGTACCTGCCAGAGCACCCACGAGCAACTTCTCCACGGCCAAAGAGAATCTCGACTTCTTAGTCAGATTCACTTCGAAACCTGACCTCTGAGCAGCCGCCTCTAATGTGGTAATCTGCTCGATGAAGTCATCATTGGTCATTGAGAAGTTGAAATGAAACACACTAACTTCTGGTATATGCCTCCGAAGGTATACCACGGCATATCCATAGGTTGTTTCGTCTTTCTCTCCATGTTTGATATCAATACTCTGAATGTCCTCTGCGTCCAACGAAATGGCCATTCTCAAACCTCGTAGAATTCTTGCATTTCATGTGTTCCGCAAATGCTTTAGAGCCTTTTCAATGTGACATCGGTCCAATCAGAGGCACTTGCATGCTGAACAGAACTTCAACAAATACTTCACTGCCCGTTATGCAACCTCCACCTTTGAGGTGCAGAGAAGCTATGATGAGTGATTGGCTACTCAGGTTTGAAATTCAGCATGTCTTCGCAGAACTGGACGACCCCCTCAACCCCGGCCACTTCTGTGGGATATAGAGGAACGTAGGCACTGACTAGGTCGCCCAACTGATCACGAATCATGTCCATGTACCGGGTCTGCTGTTGGAAACTGTTCTTCATATATTCTGTGGCGTCTTCCTCCGCTGCTGACCGTGGAATGATGCGGTTCACAACGACTCCGCCAACAGGTATGTCAAAGGCTCGCACCATCGTAATGAACCTCTGTACCACAGCAATAGGAAGTGCCAGAGGAATCGTCACGAATACGAATGCAGTTCTCTCCACATCGCTAAGGATTTCCTTAGCCCTACTCATCTTCTGATGTTGTCTCAAGAGGTCAGCCATCATCGGGTCACTCTTGACCTCTTCGGCAACTTTTTCTTTTCTGAAGGAGAGCTTGACCCGGAGAGACAAGGCTTCCTTCCTGCTCTCAATCATGCGACTCAACCATAGGTCATAGATCTTGCTGAGACCCAATAGTCGAATCGCATTGGCCACCGCAGCACAGTCAAAGACAATGACATCGAAATTCTCCCCCTGTTCGAGCATAATGTCAGTCATAGTATCAAACTGGGCAGACTCTTCGAAGGCCGGATTAGTCACAGCGATTTCAATGAATGCAGCGGGATCAACTGGGATATCGGCCCACTTGAGGAATGAGGTGATACGTTCTGTGAGCTGATCACGATACGTCCCAATCTTCGCCACGATGTCAACCTCTATTCCCCACAGATTCTCCGCCCCGTCAATCTTCTGAATCCCTTGCCCCCATATCTCTTGACCATAAAGGCTTGAGAGCGAGTGGATGGGATTCAGAGAGGCAATGAGAGTCTTCTTCCCTAGAGAAACGAAGTATTGAGCAATCGCGGCAGCACTAACAGTCTTGCCGACGCCACCCTTGCCTCCTGTGAAGAAGAACTTCAGCTTCGGGTGTTGATCCACGAAGTCCTTGAATTTGGATTCAGACATTGTTCTATTTCTCCGCTATCTTTCCATTCCAACTCATCATTACATCAGATACTTTGCTGATCATTTCAAGCCCCTTAGGCTCACGATCAAACATCGGGATCACAGCACACACATGGTTACCCAGCTTCTCTTCAATCTCGACCATGTATCTCTGCTGCATCTCGATACGTTGACGCAGAAAGGGGCTCAGGTCAGTCCGTTCGAGTAGCTCCTTTGGATAGACTTGGTTGACGATGATACCTGACAACGTAATGTCCATCTGCTCAAACATCTGCAATGCACGTTCGGTGTCCAGAATTGACATCTTCTCAGGTGTGACAACCATATAGAACGCTGTTCGTTTGCTGTCAGTAAGGATATCTTGGAAGAAGCCCAGCTTCTTCCGGATGTCTTGCAGCTCAGCAAGCATCTGATCTTGGCCAACACCAGCTGTCTTCTGTTGCATCTGATATGCAGAATCGCCATACTCTTGGGCCTTCCTTCGCGTTTCTTCCATCTTCTCCACCCAGATGTCCAGAATTCGAGCCATGGAAACGATTCGAATCCCGTGGCCAAAAGGTGGCATGTCAAAAACATAGAGATCATACTCTTCAGAGGCCAGTAAACCTGCCATTGCATCATAGGTGGCAGACTCATGCATGGCGGGCTCAGCACCGGCCGCGCTGATATACTCATCAATCTCCTTGGGAATCTCCTTGATACCATACATGTCTTTGATTTGCTGCCGGATTTCTTCCTGGAAAGCCGCAATGCGTTTGTCCGCATCAATCTCCATCACGAATAGGTTTTTAGCCAGCTTCTGGGCCCCCTTCCCGAACACATCTTTCTCGAAAATGTCAGACAATGAGGCTTGAGGATCGGTACTGAAACATAGAATGTTCTTCTTCTGCTTTGATAGCCACATTGACAGTGCAGCACTGCATGTGGTCTTACCCAGACCTCCTTTGCCAGCAAACACCGCTATTCTGACATCAGGATTGATTTCGTAGAAACTGCTCATGTTTCGTGCCATAACATTTCTCCTCGATATGCAATGAATGTAAGGTGAGGATTCACCGACCTAGAAGAGGGCATCAGTGAAGTCGCGTTCCTTGAACAGCGTGCGTTTCCAAGTCTTGATATTGGGTACAGCATAGGGCAGAAGCTTGAGTGAGTAATAAGGGGGAAGAATTGGGATGCCTAGCATATCACCAAGAGTAATGAGCATGAACAGGTGCTCTAGGTACATGCGGGTCTTCAAGGCATATCGGGCCATACCTTGCATTGCCATGCCATAGAAGAAGTCCTTCACAGCCCCTTTTGCGCCACGTTTCTCATCCGAAACGTCGCCGTCCTTTCCAGATTCCATGTGGTAATCCCTGAAGGCTCAGGGAGTCTAGGGCCCTATAACTCTTTTTGTTCAAATCTGACTAAATTGCCTACTCGTGCATCTTGGCCAGCACATCTTGTTCTTTCAAGAGCCGTTGCTTCCATGGAGGGAGTTTCATCAGCCAATGTGTAAATAACAGCCGGGAGTAGTACGTCGACTGAAATGGGAACCCAAGTAGTTCGCCCAACACTATGAACATAATAGCATCATCATGGTCCGTCTTGGCTCTTATGAACGGGCCGGCGAGGCTCGCCTTTTGAGACTCCCAGACTCCTTCTAAGAAGTCTTTGATTGTCTTGATTATCCTCAACTGTTGACCACCCATGCTGTCTATCTCACTTCTTCTAACGAAGCAAATGAGTGTTGTGAAAGGAACAATTCTATCGATCCGAAAAAAAAGAGGAAGGAGGTAGCCTTGCGGCTACTCCTAATCTACTGAGCGGGAGCTGTTACTTCCACCTCAGCCTCGGCCGCCACTGGCCCGCGCCGATACGCAGCCCACGTGTCAGCAAAGACCAGCCATCCAAGAAAGAACAGTATGATAGCGATGCCGAGAAAAGTCCATGTCAGCATGATTGCGGGTAATGGATTACCTGCTGCCGCCATAACTTCCACCAGACTACCAGTTTGTGCATAGTAACCGAGTGGCCCGATGAGAGCTCTAACGAAGACCCAAGCTTCCCATACAAGTGCAGCCTCACATGTTATGATCATGAAGATTGCGGGTATTAATGTATAGTTCGCCGGTTTCTTTGCGCGAACCAAATAAACTGATGCCAACATGAGAGCTAGTCCTGCAAGAAGTTGGTTACTGCCACCGAACAACAACCATATGTGGTACCAGGCGCCAGTAGCTGCAAAGACAAACGCAATTAGAATTCCAATAAATGCTCCAATCCACTTGTTGCGAAACAGGGGAGCAATCATCGAAGTCCCAGCAAGATCAGCCGCTGCCATTCGGAAGAACCGAGGCATAAGCTGCAATACCGTGATAGCATAGAGCTCCAGAACCATAGCGAAGAAGGCAACCAGAACTAGACCGGATACCGCAGCTCCACCGAACATGCCCTGTGTGATGATTGCCGCACCAGTCGGGAAGTTGGCGAACCATGCTCCCACCACATCTCCTGGTGCAATCACAACATATGCGGACATGGCGGATATTGCCAGTAGCCCTTCTACGAACATAGACCCACCAGCAACAGGAAGTGCATCGACCTCAGATGAAATCTGCTTTCCAGTTGCACTGCTTCCCACTAGGCTGTGCCAGCCAGAAACAGCGCCACAGGCAATTGCCACAAAAAGAATTGGCCAAATTGGACCAGCTCCTTCTGTAAACAGGGTGATAACAGGGTCTACCTGCACAAGAACAGGTTCTGCAGGATAGAGACCCATTGTCAGTGGACTAAGCAGAGCTCCAGCGATAATCAGTATCACTGCCACAAAGCATGGCCAGAAAGCTACGTAGTTTACTGGTTGCGCCCAGTCTGTTATAGGCAATGTAGCACCAAAGTATACTAGTACTAAAGCAAGAATGATCCACCATTCTATCGGAGTACCAGCAATCCAGGCCAGATAACCATCTACGTAGAGCCAAATGCCCAGCACAATGCCGACAACCATGAACAGCAAACCCACAAGTGTGGAATATACTATGTTGATCTTCTGTCTATACATCATGATTCCAGCAATTGCGCCTCCAGCAATCACAAAGATTGTCGGAATGATACTTTGTGGAAATGCTCTAAAGAATGCTCCACAGATGTATGCGAAAACGGCCATTACTAGAATCAAATAGAAGATGATAAAGCCCATCAAACCTTTGCGAGCTCGTGACCCGACCATCCGATATGCAATCGGACCGAAGGATTCACCCTCGCTACGCACTGTAATCATGACCGATGAATAATCATGGATCCAACCAATGAAGAATGTGCCAAATATTATCCAAAGGAATGCGGGCAACCATCCAAAGACCAAAGCTATAAACGGTCCGCTAATTGGACCGAGAGCCGCAATGGACTTGAATTGGAACCCAAATAGCACGCTCTTTGAGGTGGGAAAGAACTCAACACCGTCCATGTACATATGCGCTGGTGTTTTAACGTTTGGATCGGGACTCCAGACATTGCGGTCTATATACCTGGCATATAACCAATAGCCAAATATATAAATCACTAATCCGACCCCTACAAAAATAGCGGGTGAAAACTGCTGCAAATCTAACCACCTCCAAGGCCGAAACCCTCTATCATCGAGGCCTCTCGGTCTCGGATATCCGCTTGTTAAGTTGACGTTCCCATTAAATGTACCGGTGCAAATTCCTTCATATAATCATCATATGATTCTTGGCGAGAAACTCATTTGTAAGAGGGTTTCTTGCTATAGAAGGTCATCTTCATATGATTGTACATCGTGTCCATGACATAAAATCAAGTTTAGCGACGAAACCAGTACATCAGATTGGTCAATTATCAGCTCAGGAGAGGGAGAAGTCCAAACGACCTGTAGGAGTCGAGAAGTTTCTTCACAAGGTATGTAGCCAATCATTTGCGCATTGAAACGTGGCGATCCGAAGACTCCGAAGCGTGGACGAGACGAAGTCCAGAGAACATAACTTCCAATATGATTACCAGTATGTAGTTCCCCGTGTTCTACTACTTCGCGGCCTTTCTTGAAATTCCGTTCATGAAGGGTTTCCGGACTTGGTGCAATAGGGGTTTCTTTCCGTAAGTCTACAATTATCTTAATCCTAAAATCAAGGTTAGGACGTTTCTCCTGACGGTGTTCGCGTGAGATGAGGCATTCAATCTCTCCGGAGCCAACCCATACACGGTCCTTGTAAAGGAATCTATTAGTGACCAATGGGTCATTAATCTGGAAGCCTGTTATCCAAGAATCAGGTAGGAAAATATAGGCAAAAATAGCACGACCAAAAAGCATGTTCCAGGCTTCGACACAAATCTCACGAGTACCATCTTTCTGCCTACCTGGTTTCATGGTAATTCCACCACACATTTTCGCTGATGAAGTGTGTTATATCGATATTGTTTCTGAGATAGTCTTAAAGGGGGGGGAAGTGAGAGAAGCAATCTGCCTAGTTTGTCACTGACTGGAGTTTGAATTAATGCAAGACATCGTTCAAACCGGCTATCTTG
>JBHLRV010000064.1:0-7331 GCA_048882205.1 Candidatus Thorarchaeota archaeon
ATCCAATCCATGGCTGATACTTCCCAGATTGGAAGGGTTCTCAAGGACCAAAGATCTATCGTAATCGTCGGAGCAGGATTCAGTGGCCTAGAAACGGCCGAGCGTCTTTTCAAGATGGGGAAGGATGTTCACATCGTGATTAGGTCGCGATTAATGCGGAGGCAGTTAGAGGAATCTATGAGCGAAGAGCTTCTTTCAAGAATACCAAGACAGATACATCTTCATCTGGGATCGGCCCCTTCAAGAGTCCTTGGTTCCGATAGAGCAGTGGGCATTGAGGTGGGCGGCAAGAAGATAGCGGCTGACTCAGTCCTATTCATGACAGGAGTTAGGCCAAACACCATCCTTGCCAAGAAGTTGGGTCTGAAGCTCGGCTCATTGGGAGGAATCCCCGTCAATAGTAGAATGGAGACCGAAACCAGTGGAGTCTTTGCCGTCGGAGATTGCATTGAGATGACAGATCCACTCTCAGGCGGCCCGATTCTTATGCCAGTAGGAAGCACAGCGGCTCGAGCAGGCAGACAGGCCGGGGTGGCCGCAGTTGGCAGTGAAAGGATATACGATGATACTCCGCTGCGCCTGCAGTACGACCACATCTTTGGGACTGACATCGTGGTCATAGGCCACTCATCCACAACTGCAAGGGATTTGGGAATCGACGTTGTTGTATCCTACCTGGAGGACCCTTCTGAGTCATCAAAGGTGGCACTAGTGACAACAGAAGAAGACCGTTTGATTGGGGGACAGGTGCTAGGGTCCCGGATGGGAAGTCGCATTGGCTACGAGATTCTCAAACGTGTGGAAACTGGTGCAAAGCTCAAAGAGCAACCTCTTCTGGAAAGCCGACACGGTCAGTTGCTGTCATTGCTTGAACGAACCCTAGGGCCTATTCGATAGTCGGCGGAGGACCCCACTCATCGGGTTGTGGACCATACTCATCAGGAAGAGGCACAGGTCTTCTGGCTCTTCTCCGTCCACCTCCAAATCGGATGGCAATGACGTAGATGAGCGATACTCCTACAACAGCAAGAAGGCCGAAGGTTACTGTCGTTATGAAGACATCATCAGCTGGATCAGTGGGAACCAAGAATGTCTTCTGAAAGGTCTTGACGTTGTCATCGGCATCTGTTGCCACTATGGTAACATCGTAGAAGCCACCGCTCTCCAGTATAAACTCAGTGGTGAACAGATATCCTAACCTCTCCGCGACAGCACCGGGGATAATAGAACCACTAGGCCCAACTATTGTGATGGTCACTTCGTCTAGATTGTCGTCAAAGACATATGTTGTCAGGTTTGCCGGTTCGCCAATTTCGTGCGTGTTTAGCTCGACATCAAATATCCTAGGCGTATCTGGTATGATAGCGACAGCGATATTGCGTAACAACCTTAGATTATCCGCATCTCCCCTGATAGCATCAAAAAGGATATCATCATACAGGGTTGAACCATCTGAAACCACTATGACCTTTCCTCTACCTGCCTCCGCAACGGCAACAATGGCACGAGTCCTTGCCTGATCATACCAGAAGAGTCCTCTTGCTCCAGCGACTGAAGGATTGACACTTAGAGTACTGCCCCACACGACGTACAGGTTGTTGACGCCGTTCATCAGTGGGTCCGACTCAACGGCACCTCCATGATCCAGCCCATACAACTCCCCGGTGAGATCACCAGGACCTTCACCAATGCCGAATCTCTCACACTGAATCCCATAGGGCTGAAGTATCTCGTTGTAGGAGTCAATGCCGAAAAGAGCCTCCCCACTTGTGGTGTTGTAGAATTCTGAGAGGACAAGCAAAGTCCCTCCATCCAAGACGAACTGGTGCAGGGCTTCTATCTCAGACTGCCCATACGGAAGCTCAGTGTCCATGATCATGAATGTCTCTGTGGTCGCCAGATCGCCACTATCGATGATGTCTTGAGCGAAGATAGCACTACTACCGAACTCTTCGAAGACTACACTCTGTTCTCTAAGATACTCTCGGAAGTAGCTGTAGAAGCTTGGATCATCTATGTCTGCATCGTGATGGGCCATGTCAGCGAGCAATCTCCCGCCGTACGTTGTAATCGTGAGCTCCAGATCAATTGTTGTTACGTTCATACCGCCTGAAACCAGAGTCAGCGATCCGATGTAGAATCCTGTAGCGTTCAGAGGTAGCTCATCAGGCATATTCAATCCAACACTGATGAAGGAATAGCCAGCGTTGACAGTGAACGTTCCCTCTTGCGCATTCACAAACCGACTCGCGTTTCCTGACGGTTCAAGCTCGGCAGCTCCAAGATTGACAGTCGACATTATGGTGATGTTCTGGTCGGGCCTGTCTTCCCCTATTACAAGTACTGTTGATGCTCCCGGAAGAGTCGGATATCTTCTTGGAGTCATCAAAGTAAGCTGTCCTGAGGAGGAGTTCAGCAGATTAGAGGCCGCTGTGACATTTGCCAATCCCCACCCCTGTTCCATTGAGTCCGCACCTAAGTCCTTGGCAGTCGCCATCAGAGCCAGCTTTCCTTGGAGTGGAGTGAGACTAGCGTACTTCTGTTTCAGGATTGCTACGAGTCCAGCTATCTGTGCTGTTGACGCTGACGTTCCAGACCACTGAGTATAGCTTGGACCATAGGTCGCCTCCTCAAAGATTGGATACTCAAAGGAGTCGGAGCTATGTAGCCGTCCAGAAATCACTCCTGAGCCCGGAGCAGTAATGTCAGGTTTAGCGAATCGTCCATGCGGTATGATGTTCTGACGCTCTACCGGTCCACGGCTGCTGAATGCAGCTGCTCCAGCTGAGTCCAAAGATGCTCCTACCGTAATGACTTCATCGGCATACCCAGGTGAGAATACTGAAAACGGTGCTGGACCAGAGTTCCCTGAGGCCACGACCACTGCGACGCCTGCGGAAACAGCCGCTCTGACAGCCTGCACCGAAGGGTCGACTATGATCTGGCTGTCAATCCAGGGCCCTCCAAGACTGAGGCTGATGACATCTACTCCTTCTGTAACTGCGTACTCAACTCCCTGGGCTATGATAGTGTCCGATCCTCTTCCATCCTGGTCTAGGACCTTCACGATTAATAAGCTCGCACCAGGGGCGACTCCTGTAAAGTTACCTCCGCTGGCTGCCCCCGTTCCGACTACATTCCAAGCACAGGCAGTTCCATGTCCGTTATCATCGTAGGATAGGACTCCGGTCCCTACCAAGTCCTCAAACCCAACGATCTTGCCTTCAAGATCAGGGTGGTCCCTCTGTGCGCCTGTATCTAGGACAGCCACTACTGTGCCATTTCCGAAGTAGCCCTGGCTCCACATGCCTGTCGCATCTAGTGTTTCTGTGAAGTGTTCATAACCAGCGCCATTGCTGAAACTCTCATAGCCGAAACTCGGCTCTGCGGTTGCAGTCCTAACCACGTCCAAGGCGATTCCGGATACTCCCTCCAACTCTGCCAAGGACTCAATATCCGAAACCCTGGCATAGAGTGAAACAACGGGTATGAGACTGAAGATATGACGCAGGATAACTCCTTGAAGTCCAAGACGAGATATCCTACGTTGCATGGTTTCTTGTGTAGACCCTTCAGGGAATTGCATCACTATCGGAAGAACCTCTTTTTGCTTCGAGTTCATCATTACTGCGTTCAAGCGTGGATCAATGATAGAACTAGGAACCGATGTTTGCGTACTCCCTTCGACCACAAGCAAGGGCGTCGGAAGCACAAGCATCAGGATGATGATTGTCGAAGCAAATCTCTGTATGGTGAGTCTACGGGTCTTGTCCATGTGAACGGCCGCCAGCCCCGATTGACTCAGCTTTTCAGATAAGGCTTTTCTTGAGTACGACACACTGGGGGCACCCCCAAAAACGGCCATAGCTCGGCAATTCCGAGAAATGAAGAAATATCCTCTCAAACGAACGTGAACATGGTACAGGTGCAAAGACCTGTTACTTGATAGAGGTGCTTTGAAAGATGGGTGATAAGCCTAGGATATACGAACGCCGACTTCAGATTAAGCACTTCTTCGATGATCGTCAGACGGGTGCGACACGAAGAACATGGCTTGAAGTACAGCTTCAATCCCCAGAGAAGAGTGATGAGGGATGGGTGAATGACGGCAAGATTCGCCTCTCTCTTGGTGAAGACCGAGATGTCAAGGGGGCATTTCTTCTCTCAATCGACGAGGCGAGCCGGCTGTTCAAATGCCTCGAGGCCATCGTGGAAGATCACGAGAGACTCAAGGCAGAGTTGTGGAAGAGATAGAAAGAAGGGTGTTCTGTCCCGGCAATCTTCCGGGGCAGAACTTCGCGGTTTACTCTAGAGGCATTATCGCCAGAATATACTTATTCGACTATTCTCCTGTATTCTTCCAGCGTAATAGGAGGAATCCTGATGGTCGACCCCAATTTGTCAACAGGTTTCAATGCAGCCATTGATTTCCAGTATCCGATGGTGGATCTGGTTGCGGTGATCCCGTATGCCTTGCCTCTCCTGTTCATTGGCATAGTTGCGCTGTTGTACCAACGTCATCTACCCCGTGACATACTTAGGCGCAACCTACTCGTCTTAGGCGGCATCATAAGCTTGGCTGCGGCTTCCGTCATGATCCTTTACGCTGGCTTTGGTTCCATGTGGTGGATCGATGGTGTTGAATTCGGTTCCTACGGTGATTTCGTAGGAATCGTCCAGGCCCTGACTGACTTTGTGTACGGTTCGATGTTCATCGGCTTGCTCTATATTGTTGGAGTGGTTATCGTAGTTGGAGCCGTGGCTCTGCGAGCAATATCTCCTCCGGACCCTGATTTTGTTGCTCTCCGTGGTGACCTGAAAGAAGCTCAGGACTCCGCGAAAAGCATGAAAGCAGATATCCAGAAGCTTGATGGTGAGAACAAACAACTACAGGAGTTTCTGACAGAGAGAGAGAGTTCTCTGACGGCTGTACAGGCTCAGCTCGATGCAATAAAAGCTGAGATCTCTGAGAGGGAGAAAGCAATGTCCCAGATGCAGGCCAAGATGGCCGAAGCAGCAGCAAGTCCTGAAAGGGAAGAGGAACTCCTCACAACCATCACCAACAAGGACCAGACAATCAGCAATCTTCAATCTGAGATAGCTCATCTCAAGGCGGCGGCCGAGTCAACGGCGGCACCGGAGATAGAGGCCAAGTACCGCGACTATGTACGAAGAGCAGAAACAGCCTCTGAGGTTTCGGACAGTGTCATCTCGGACCTTGCCGAATTGATCTCCCAAGTGGAGAGCAGCAAAATGGATGCTTCTGCTCAGATTGCGCTGACAACTCTAATCAAGAGCATGGGTCGTGCAATGGGACGTGTTTCAGCTGAAACAGCCGGAAAGCCAGATGCAGAACCCAAGATAGAGCTCATAGGTGCTGTAATGATGGCCCATGAGGTTGTTGACAGCGTAAAGAGAATGACCCGAGCGAGCTAGAACGGATAAGACATTTCCAATCCTGAGTTTCATTGCATAGGCAAGACTCACATGTGTCGGAATCTTTAGTAAGTCTCACGTGAATTCAACTTCCACCCAGAATACCTCAATGTGAGAATAGAGTAAATGTCCCTAAGCAAACCGATCAGAAATACAAGAGGCAATATCCATACGAGAAGGTATGCAGTAGTTGGACTTCTTGTTTATGTGGTAGCCGCATCCATGATTCTCGTATTTGTTACCTCAACTGTCTTTTCCAAACAGACGATGGCTAGTGGACCTGACACACGTCATGATTCTCTGCCATTGGCACGCGAACCGCAACCGGGAGGAGATGCACCAACCACTACTACGGAGAAGTCCCCACCAGAAATCAATCCTTGGACGATAGGACTCATTGGTGGCATTGGCATAGGCATTGTCATTGCACTGAGTCTGTTTATAGTAGAGAGAAAATAGGACTCGGCCAAAGTGGTAGTTGTAATGGCCAGGCATATTCCTCTCAGAGCCTCTTCCTTTCAAAGAGTTCCACTGACAAATTCAGAAACTCTCTGAAACAACTACCTCAGCAATGGCTCGTCGAGGGGGTTTTCTTGGAGCCGACCGTGCACTTCTTCCTATCGGAATGATCGCGACTGGTCTCATATCATCAGGAACGCCAACGGCTTCTCTTGCGAGGTCTTCGTTGAAGGCACCCACCCAGCAGGCGCCGTATCCCGAGAAATGCGCTGCAAGGAGAAGGTTCTCAATAAGAGCTGCCGTGTCTTGAAGGACGTAAAGAGATACTCCTCTTTGCCCGTATCTCTGGGCGGACTCTCTCGGCACAGTGCAGACTACAAGAACAACGGGTGCTCTCGCCACAAATGACTGGTTGCCGGCCGCCTCAGCAAGAAGATTTCGCCTTGTTTTCTTCCTGACAACGACGACTCGCCAAGGCTGCATGTTTCCTGCAGAAGGTGCGCTGAAACCTGCTCTCAGTATCTCCTCAATGTCGCTTTCAGATACCTCGTCATCAGTGAAGTTTCGAATCGAGCTTCTGCTCATGAGACCATTAATGCAATCCTTACTCATTTCGTAGAACCTCCGGGTTGACTAAGTTCTTTGGCATATCTCCATGGAGAGCCGTTATCAGGTTTTCCGAACAGATCTGGGCCATTCTATCCCGGGTATCAATACTTGCACTTCCTATGTGAGGGGCCACAACCACGTTCGGCATTTCTAGCAGCGGATTCTTCAAAGATACCGGTTCGTGTCCAAACACGTCAAGTCCGGCCCCAGCAAGGTGTCCAGATTTCAGAGAATGATATAGGGCATCTTCGTCGACCACAGACCCTCTTGACGTGTTGACAAAGATGGCGCCGGGCTTCATCATCGCGAACTCCTCAGGACCGAACATGTTGCACGTTTCTGATGTGAGCGGAACATGCACAGTGACAATGTCCGATTCACGTAGCAATTCTCCCAATTCTTTTCTCTCAGCCCCAGTGACGTTCTCGATGGCCACTGCCTCGTCGCTTCTCCTGCGTGTGTGATAGAGTATCTTCATAGAGAACCCTGCGGCTCTCCGGGCCACTGCCTGTCCAATCCTACCAAGCCCAATGATCCCAAGAGTCGCGCCAAAGATATCTCTTCCCAGGAGCAACTTTGGAGCCCATGCGACATTCCACTTCCCTTCACGGATATACGTGTCAGCCTCAGTTATTCGTCTGGACACCGACAGTATTAGTGCCCATGTGAAGTCAGCTGTCGTTTCTGTGAGAACCCCAGGAGTGTTTGTGACTTTGATTCCTTTCTTTGTCGCAGCTGAGATATCGATGTTGTCAAAGCCAACAGCATACTGAGAGATGACTCTTAGCCGGTCCAAAGAGTCTATCACCTCACTGTCGATTGGATCT
>JBHLRV010000065.1:0-7204 GCA_048882205.1 Candidatus Thorarchaeota archaeon
ATGGATGCTGGGAAGGTACCTGCCGCCCATGGATTAGTGGCGGCTGCAAGTGGTGTGTAGGAGCCAACATTGTATGTGATACCAAGTAGGAAGACCAACACCATCAACATGTAGAAGACCTTCGCTAGTTGTCCGAAGTAGCCACCAATGGTTTCACCAAGGTACATCTTCAGAATGTTGAACAATCCATACACCATCAGTACAAAGCCGAACACTACGAATATTCCGCCACCCATGTAGAGGAACTGAGGCATGATATGGTTGATACTAGTCGCACCGATGAAGTCGTCCAGGACCCACGCAGCATGGAAACCAGCAGCAAGGATGACGAACAAGCCTTTCAAGAAATGGAAGAGATTCCTGACTAGGTCCCAGTTCGGAACCCTTGGTTCGAGGAGTGGACCAAGGAAGAACAACAGACCCACGATGAGAATCATGGCTGCTGCAGCCGCCTGGGCTGGCTCTACAGCCATCCACAGGCCTCCGTTGATCAGAATCGAAAGGCCCAGAACGTACCAAGCCATGTTCACTTCTCCAATTGCATAGTATAGTGGGAACAACAACCCTAGTACAAGCGTGAAGTAGTAGATCCAAATCAAGCCCTGATCCACCGAGAAGAACGCTGAAAGGGCGGTCCACGGTGTATAAATCAAGAAGAAGAGTGCTAGTGCAATTGCAGATAGATACTGAATTAGTGTCTTGAAATCAATCTCCAAAACTCACACCTTCCGTGGCCCGAAGGCCATCATTAGTTATGAATAGGGCCTATACGGCCATATATGAATACCAATGCTGTCACACAGAAGCTCGACAAAAGCCGAATCGATGGCGCCAAATGGGTTGCCTGAAGAATTGCGTTCTGGCTCCAAAATCGGTGAAACTACTTGCACACGCTGCATCATTTGCATTGGACCTGTGCATTTCGCCACAATTCAGGTCGCTCACCTCAAGGATAAAAGTGAGGATTTGGCGTGAAGGTGTATACAACATGACTGCTGTGGGACGTCTAGCTGACGCCACCAGCGTCGACAGACATCTTTTAGAAGTCAAGTCAATAGAATGTCGTTAGGGTGTATCATGAGCATTCGTAGAGCGACACTGGATGATTTCGAGGCTATCTCGGAGCTCGAGAGATATGCATACGACTTACCTCCTGACTACATGGAGATGTCAAAGGAACGCTTCCCTCTGAACTATGACGAACACTTCTTGATTGAGGACAATGGAAGACTAGTGGCCACAACCCGTCTAGTGAATCTGGAACAGAACATTCGAAATGTGTGGAAGAAAATGGGCGGCGTGTCCATGGTGGCCACGGCTCCTGAGGATCGCCGAAGGGGAAACATCCGTCGCTTGATGATGCACATGAATGCGTACATGCGTGATGAAGGCTATGCCACAAGCGTACTCTACCCATTCAAGGATACGTTCTATGCCGCTTTCGGGTATGTGAATTGTCCACCCATGCTTCGCGTCGTAGCAAATCCCAAACATCTGAAGAGATGGACGTTGCCCCCCAACTACTCAGTTGAAAGGATGTCCTTCAAGGACGCACTAGAGCACTACAAAGCTATTCAAACGAAGCTGGGCGAAACGACGCACGGCGCAACACGTAGAAGCTCCAGGAGGTGGGATGAGCTTTCGGTCAGCATGAAGACACAAGTGGCAGTTGTGTTTGGACCAGATGGAAACCTCGAGGGTCTGATGATTCATCGACACAAGGGTTACGGTGATTTCTACGGTGACTATGACATTGGCAAGATGACGGTTCGCGAATGGTACTGGACGAACCAAGATGCCAGAAGTGCCCTTCTGAACTACGTCTACCTCCACGCAGACCAGATTCTCAAAGTAGAGATTCCAGTGAATCCCTTCTCGGATGACTACTATCAATGGATTGAGGGTCGAAATGTAATGGAACTCAAGACCGGGCTATGTTTCATGGCCCGCTGCATTGATGTTCAAAGAGCTCTTGAAAGCCTACCTGCCCAAGAGAGCGGCGAGGCCACTTTTCAAGTCGAAGATCCTATGTGCGATTGGAACAATCAAACGTACCATTTGGAGGCAAAGAACGGCCGTCTTGCAGTGAAGTCACTAGGGGAATCGAAGGCAGATACGGTGTTGGCAATTGAAGGAGTCTCGGCGCTTGTATATGGTACGATGACACTAGAGGAGCTCGTGCCATTTGGATGGGTTCAAGGACGAAGACCAACAGTATTTCTAGATTGGTTTCCACGGAAATACACGTGGATGTACGAGCAATACTAGTACTAAGTATTGAAACTCGTAAGGCCAGATGACAGCATGCGCAAGAAATGGCATCAGTGGAACCTAGAGGGTTCCACTTGAACTAGATTACGAAGCCTACGTCATCCCACGGCCAAGAACATCGCCCACTTTCAGGTGTTGATACCTAGCGTCGTCTTTCTTCTCCTTTCCTACAACCTCACGCTTGTATTTCTCGTATTCAGTCTCGCAATTGGACTCAAGTTGAAATCTGGTCAACTTCAGCTTAATCTCGTTGGTCGAAACCGATTCGAGATCCTTGGATGTCACCAGTAGGTCTATGTCTGGGACTATCTTCAACTTCTCCATGGTTTCTTCAAAGAAGCCGCCACCGAGGACAAGCCACATCTCGCCCTCATCATCGAACCAGACATCTATGACATTTCCAATCTTGAAACCGTCGGAGTCAAACACTTTCGCTTTGGAGAGGTCTGACAGCTTTACATCGCCAGCATCGACAGATACATTATAGTGCTTATCGCAGAGCGTTTCTCCATCAACCTTCAACCTGACCGCATCCTCATCAACAACATCAATTTGCTCGATATCAAATACAGGATCCATGTCGGGTCTGACCTTTATAGCCTCAAGAAGCTCTTCCACTCTGCCTCCTCCGATTACCATTGACTTGGGATTCAGACTAGTCCCGTCAACATTGATTATGAAGTCTATGACCTTGCCGAGCGTTTGTCCTTTTGCATCAATGACCTGCTTCTTCTTCAAACCAGTGTATTTCAAGTCGTAGCATCGCACCATATGAGAACCCTCAAGTGTTAACTATAGTGAAGGAATATAAAAGTTCCTACTGAAATGGACAGACCCATCCGACATAAAAGCCTTAGCTACAGCGAAAGAAAAGAAGAATGGGGTAGTAAGACTGGCCCTTCCTAGCCGACTTGGAACTCCTGCCACTCAGAAGTATCCTGAACAAGTCAGACAGTCATTGTTGACTCTAAGACCTGCTTCAGTAGACTTCACGAGGACTCTGGGTCAGCCTGTCAGGAAGCTGGCCGCCCTCACCAAGAACCTCCAGCTCATGGTCGCGACCGTATCTTCCACCGTCACTGATCAAGAAGCCTGACTTCTGAATGCCACGAGCTTGACGTTCAGCCGCCCTTCTGACTATCATACCGATGTTTGTCGGAACGGACATCACGAGCTTCTTCTGGGCTTCATCGATGACAAGGAGAATAGTATCATCACTTGAAGTCCTAGATGTTTCATGAAACTGAGAATCGTTCTGATTGAACTCCAGGTAGTACGGCATCTGGAAACTAATCCTCCAACAGGGAGTTTAACTCAGTCTTCGCTATTTGTAATATATACATTGTTCGCGTGCCTATCTCCCCTGTTTGAGAGCCGCCGGACTATGTGGGTAACAAATGAGCGGTTCCACAATGTGCGCACACTATTGCTTCCTCGGACGGGGCAGGCACCGGCAGTGCAGCACCGCAATTCTGACATTTTAGCTCCTTTATCTCGGCCCTCTTCTCAGGTGGAATGTCAAGGCGGAACACTTGCTGCGCCACATCCCGAAATGTCTTCCCTATCTTGGCTGCAGCTGCGGCGACTGAGTTTGTTTCGGTATCGTTCAGAGACCCAAGACCAACAGCTTTGAAGAAGTTGTCAATCGCCATTCCAATCCTACCGAATATAGAACCAGCCTTCCATGCCATTACCTCGCCAACGTGTAACTCCGTCAATTCATCGTCGGGATGCCCCGGAATCTGGTACCCCCGCTTCCATGGAGTCTTCTCATTCCGCGTTTCTGAGAGCTGCTCCCCACAACTCGGACACGCAAGCTTCCACTCGCTCTTCCTAAACCATCCCTTCTTGATCTCTTGATCACCGACATCATGCCAGCATCTCTTGTGGGCAATCTTTCCGCAATTCGGACATGCAAACAGAAAGAATTTGTCTGGCTTGGCTTTCTGTCCTTTTCCGGTGGGCAATTGGAGGTAGGCAAGGTCCTTGCTGTTGTTATTCAGCACGTACCTACCGCATAGGAAGCAAGTCACTCCGTCATACTTGGACATCTTCTCAACTGGTATTCTCAATGCTCAATGCCTCAGACTGGACTGCTTCTTTCTTTCTTAAAGCCCTTCGGAAACAGCAAGATAGGGGGGATTTCCTGTTTCGCTGCTTTAGGAAAGAAGGGAAAGAAAGGTTACTACTGCACAATCGTGACTGATATTAGCAGGTCCAGTAGATAATGTAGGTAGAGTTGTCTTCCTATGTTCGACCTTGTCCAAGAACGCGATGTGGGCAGGAAACTGGCACCTCACACCATGATCTACGTCATTACACACGGGGTGACGTCCGCAATTGGTGGGCTCACTGACACTGGAAAGAATCAGGTCGTCGAGCTTGCACGTTCGCGAGTTGTATCTGGGGTCACTTCAATCTACTCGTCTCCAGCGAAAGATGCTCAAGCCACAGCCAAGATTCTCGGCAAAGAATTCAGAGCTAAGGTCAAGACAAAGGAGTGCTTGGAAGAAGTCAGAACGGGTAGACGCACTTTGAGTACAGATGAGATGGCCCAGGTGTTGCCAGAGATGTGGAGAAACGTCGACCACCGACCTAGGAACGGCGAGTCACTGATGGAGGCACGTCATCGGCTCGCAAAGTGTGTTGGCGAGTTTGCCGGGAAACACAGGGGAGAGAGTATTGCCATAGTCACTCACACAATTATGGCTACACTATTCCACACGCTCGTGAAAGGTGGGAACCCGAGCATCAAGGAATGGATGGAGATGGGGTATGCATCTTGTGCAGCCTACGAGTACTCGAAAGGTGGTTGGAGCCTTGTGATGTCCCCAGACAACAGCTTTCTGACTGAGGCAACCGTCGTCAGGGAGACACTGCCTTCAGAAGTCATTGATGGTCTGAACCAACACTGATGACATGGACGACAAGAAAAAGAGAGTACTCGGGCCAAGAAGAAGCCTTGACCCGAGATTGATCAAATGATCTATCGGCGACGCATCACTACCAAGACCAGCACGACGAAGGCAACAGCCGCTCCTACCATGATATAGAGGACCAACGGTCCGTCTCCGTCAGGGGGAGTAATGGTCGTTGTCGTGGTTGTGGTCGTGGTTGTTGTTGTCGTCTGTTGTGACTGAAAGGCGCTTGAGAAAGACACGAACACCGGATCGCATCTGATCTCATGGCCATCCCACTCAGTGTACCCTGCTGTCATGAACAGCATCGATGCCTCAACTTGCCAGTCCGTAACTGATGCACCGGACGCAGATTGGTACATCACACTGAAGGCACCAATCGGGACAGTGGAGGACCCAGAGATGTAGGTACCCGCAAAGCCATCTTTGCCCGTTGTATAGGGCAGTCCACCCATCGTCACATTGGCAAATGGAGTGTCATCGGCTCCGTATTCGTAGTATGATGCCTCGACAGTTGCACCGTTCGCGTCCGCAACTGGAGCCTCTCCAGCGTTGTACTGCGTCTTTGTTCCGGTGCCGAGGATGCCAAAGAAGTTGACGGCTAGACTGCGGTTCGTCAGTACACTGTTGTCGAAGGTATGGAGTGTCCAGTCACCGAACTTCTGGTCCACCTTGAATGCGACTGCATGGTTCCACTTGGTCGAGTCCAGCGGGTCGTAGTCTACCATAGCCACGTTGAAGGATATGTCGAATGCCATCTCTGTTACAGTAGCTTTTGAGATGTAGTAGTCGAATTCTGTGGCAGTCAAACTAGATACTGCCTCAAATGACTCTCTGTAATCCCACGCACCCCGAATGCCTTCAGCATCCCGAATCTGCAAAGGATAAAGTGTGACATTGACATTGTAGATTGTTACTCCAAATGTAACAGGAGTGTCGACGGGCACAGTGACGAACCCTGAATCATTAGTGGCACCAAACGGCCTTCTCAACTCAACCGAATCCACGGTGTCAATCAGAACAAAGTGCGTTACCTCGTCTGTCGCGACTTGCCCCTCAACTATGCTGAAGTCTGGCGCATCGACAGCACCACCTTCTAGTACGTCGTTGAAAAGCAGAAGTCCTGCATACCTAGCACGGAACCGAGCGAACTCGCGCCGCGTTTCGGTTGCAGACACTCTGAATGTCTGTTGAGTACTCCAGGCGAACCATGTGTTTCTCCAGACTCCTGACTCAAGTTCAGGTATTGTGGTATGGATGTCCGTTCGATTCTTGCTTGTCCAAGCAATCCATTCATAGCCTGGGGCTGGGATCTCTCCGCTCTCATCTGCCCACAGTGTATCCAAGATGTCATCCATATGGGCCTGGTTCACAGGTGACCAATCGGACGCATGGTACCAGAAGAAGTTCTCACTCGCCTGATACTCCATGATTGTCTTCACGACACCCATCGAGGAATTTGACCAAAACTCGTCACCATTTCTGCCAGGTGTTGGGTCAAAAATGACCACGACGCCCATGCCCTCGATTGTGTTGTTGCCCCAGTGGTCCCATGATCCTGTACGTTTGACGTAAAACTGATCCTCTGTTGTGAACATATTGCCATCGAGGTCTAGAGCACCTTCCTCCGTCACAGTCCATAGCGGTTCCTCCCAGATAGGAATGTCGCCGAACACTAACCTGGCAGGACTCCAAATGATTTCTTCCTTGGTCTCATCGACAACGGATTTGCTTTCTCCGGGGAGAGGAGTGAGAACGTAGGTATTGGCTCCAGCGAGTGAAGCGTTCACAGCAAAGTCCTCCCAGAAGCCCGCTTGAGTGTAGACTTGGTTATAGACGGCCGGGTCTGCCTCAGATGTGACGTTAAAGCTAAGCTGAAGTGTCGTGAGATCTGGACCGATGGTAATGTCCCAATCCAAGCTCTCGATCATCGTAGTAGAGTATTCTGTGGAGTTCAATCGAGAAGCAGCTGCAACCTCTGTTGTTGGCATATACTCAGTGTATACGACAGATAG
>JBHLRV010000066.1:0-7182 GCA_048882205.1 Candidatus Thorarchaeota archaeon
CTCTTGGATTACCATGGAATACTGAGGTGCAGCAGGCGTAGCTGGGACAAAGACGGCCACAAGGAGGAGTGCCAGTATCAAAAGGCGTTTGAACATCGTTCTACCTCGGCGGTGGGTTCTAACGTCGTTCTCTCCATGGTCCTGATATGCTTTTGCGTGACTGAAGTAATCCTCGTCCCCCTTTGATAGCTCTTATAACAGGAGCAGGCGGAGCAAAACACACACGGACGTACTCTCTATGACTTCTGTGGAGGAAATCAAAGAGCTTCTAGAGAAGGGCGAATCCAGAAACATGGAGTTCAAACGGAATCTCTCGAAAGTAGACCTGAAGCCGGAGCGGCGTCAGAAGTTGGTTACCCGTGTAAAGTTCATGACTTGTGAAAGCCCCTTCGAGGGCCTCTTCCTTTTGGGCATTGAAGACATTGGGGGGAAGAAATGGGAGGTCTTCGGTCTTTCAGAATCGCGACTCGAGACAGCCGAAGAGGTGCTTCATGAGATATGCAGAGAGGCGGAAGTGGAGATTGTTGAGGAGGAAAGAATTGAAACCGATAAAGGGCTTGTCGGGCAATACCTCCTGAAGAGAATCGCCGCTCTTGAAATCAAGGAAACTTGCTCGCTAAATGTTGCAGGCCGAGTCAATTCGGGCAAATCAACTCTCATTGGTTCAATTGTCACTGGAACTCCAGACAATGGTGCAGGAAGCTCAAGGTCATTTCTCCTCAAACATCCACAAGAAATCACGCGAGGTCAGACAGCAGACATTCATCTCGCTTTCATGGGTTTCACCTCGGAAGGAGAGAGTATACACTTGGAGAATCCTTTAGACAAGGCCGAATCAGGAAGAGTTCTTGATACTTCCACGAAGATACTCACCTTCTTCGATGCACCAGGTCACCGAGAGTATAGTAAGACAATGATTAGGAGCATCCTTGGAGCAGACGCACAGTATGGACTTGTGTTAGTCCCTGGCCCTGATGAAGCACAACTAATCAGAGGTGAGGAGAGTCGCACGGGACTTCGTCGACTAGATGACATCACTCGTGAACATTTGATCCTCATGACTAGTCAGGGGACACCGTTCATCGTTGCAATCTCAAAGGTAGACAAGACTGGTCCGGAAGACCTGCTTCTTGTCACCGAAGTCATTCGTGACACTCTGAAGGAGATCGGCAAGATCCCTGTCAACGTCAAGACAAAGGATGAGATTCCAGCCTTGGTTGGTGAGATCGAACATGGAATCATTGTACCGATTCTTGATTTCGCCGCCACTGACGAGTCCTCTATTGACTTCTTCACAGATCTCTTCAGGCATCTCCCTTCGAACTCAAGGCACGTCGATCCATCGAAACCTGCAAGAGCCTACGTGGATAAGGTCTACAGAGGAATAAGAGGAACTAATGTAGTGGTCACAGGGACAGTCAGGTCAGGAGTGTTCAAGAAGGGACAGACGCTCTTCATTGGACCAGACGAGAATGGGGACATGCAGGAAGGAAGGTTGTTCAGCATCGAGATGTTCAAGAAGAGAATCAGTACAGTGAAATCTGGGGACCTGTTTGGCTTTGACATCAAGGATGTAGATAAACACAAGATTCGAAGAGGACAGCTGATTACGGATCCAGATGATGACATCAGAAGCTGTCGTACCTTTGATGCAAACATAGTTGTGACTCGACATCCTACAAGGATATCAGTGGGATACTCACCAGTATTTCAGAGCCACACAATCCAACATACGGTTACGCTCAAGAAGATATTCGATGCTGACTATCTCAGCGTAGGTGATTTTGCTCGCGTTACGCTCGAGTTCATGTCTCTTCCTGAAGCAATAGAAGTCGGAGACAAGATTGTACTTAGAGAGGCCAACACGCGTGCTATCGGAACTGTTGTGGAGATACTCAACTAGATTTCCCATTACTCCATGTTGGATGCTCGGACTCAGAAGAGAATGCTTGTTCACTTCTTACGATACCTTTACTGGAATAGGTACTCAATATAGGCCAGACTTCTACGTCGTTCTTTGCTGAGGCAGTGATTACCCTATTCATCCAGAAAGACGGCGCTGAAACTACCGCGAAGCTACGCCGTTTTGTGTGAAGGAGTGTTGCTTCCACCGAATGACTTGCAACTGTTTCAATACGGGCTTTTCTACCCATAAGCACAAGGTTGGGTCTGAGCCCTGCGTGGTTGAAGTCCGGCAACAGAATGACTCGTCCTTTCTTCACCAGAGAGTTTAGTCTTTGAGGGGATCCGATGAGAGTGTCAGAAAGCACGCTCAAGCCCCCCTGAATCAATCTTTCGAGAACTGCGCGTTCCCCAGCGTCAATCTCGACATCTGAGAACTCTATGTGGCTCTCAAAGGTCACTTCCTCTTTCTGTTTGAAGCCAAGAGAGTAAAGAATCCATTCCAAGACGGACTTACCTTCTGCGACTATCCCTCCCGGTTTCAAGTCCTCGATGCTGAGGCGGTAGGAAATGGATTCCAAGACCTGATCTTCAGACTCTATGAGCCTGTGGAGAACTGCTTCCGAGCCCTTCATGTACTCTACGTCTAGCCAGCTATCTGGCCTATTGTCCATGGTCTCTGACTGCTTGAGAGACAAGTGAACTCCAAGTGGAGTAGGATCACAGATTACTCTCGGTGCAAGATGAATCGACTCCAATAGATGCCGCCTAGCAGCAAGCTTTCGCAGGTTCCCAAGTGTTCCACAGAGTCCTTTTACTGCAATATGCTCCTGCGTTCCAAGAGGGACCTCGATTGCTTCGTGCAAGTGTCCTATCGCCTGAAGCTGAGTTTCACTTTCAGCAGAGTGCGGTAATGCCTGAATCAAGTCTAGTATTCTACTGAACCCTCGCCATGAGTAGGTGTCAATATGCTTCTTGAGATGCCAGACGATGGGCTCCATTGCTGAGCCCTCTGAGCTTTTGGACCATACTTCCCACCATTTCTCTCTCGAATCTCGTGACATGAGCGCATAACCAATCCCATTTCCTACGGCTTGACTCAATTCGAGAGATCGGTGTGACTCACTTAGCAGCTGAAGGAAAGCCGCTCTCGTGACAACGCCAAGGCCTCCTGCGGCCTCAAGAAGAGCTTGTTCAAACACCAAGACTCCATCGCCATTCAGTTCAAGTCCGAACCCCTGGCCAATCGATTCAATCCTACCTCGTGTCACGTATGTCGTTGGGAATTCAGGCTCTTTCCGTCCCAGCACGCGAACAACCTTCCTGATTTCACGAGCTAGGTCTTGCCTCAGCTCCTCAGTCGCCTCAATTCTCAACTCCTCCTCCGTCGGAGGTTTCACCTTCTCATACTTGGCCAGTAGGCGGGAGCTTTTCTTTATCTTCTCGTACTGGGCGTGCTCGACATTCTCCCCGACGAGCATCACTCCAATACTGTCAAAGAAGTAGACTCTGACATAGTCAACATTGACTACACCGACAAGGTATGTGATCCCTCGAAGCTTCGAAAAATGTTTGCGGATGGTCGCAGCCTTCACACGTAGGACATCTACAGTGGACGCTCCCGTTTCCTGAAACTGCCGCTCGCCGAAAGAAGCAATCTCCTTGGGAACACCACGAGCCTTTCGTGTCAACCTGGATCCCTCACTGAATCACAGTTGACGGTCCTGTCTGATAAGAGTGACTACAACGATACAACAATCCCCGAAATAGGAGCGCATGCCCAAGCCGAAAGAGACTGAATCAAATACTCATGATCTGAGAGGTCGCAACAATACCTCTGTGTTCTGTTCATGCGACTTCAACAGATTCCATTTGCGTTTCGTACATTGGCATCAGGATGTTTCTTGTGGGTGTTGTGTTCATAACAACATCAAGAACCTCTTCATTCCTCATCAGAATACAGCCTAGGAAATTGTACAGGAATTTGTCCAGTCTGATGTTGACTCCACGTCGAGGTACCTGAGTCAGAAGAAGTACAATGCTGAAGTCCCCACGTGGCAGCTGATTCAAGATTCCTCGTTTCATATCAGGCTCAAGTTCATCCTCAAGTTGCCGGGTCATCACCCCTCGCTCCATGAAGTTGTAGCGGATTCGTTCAAAGTCTCCGGACGAACTCTTTTTCGGGCGTATGAATGATATTGAGTATCCCAGTCGCTTTAGAGAGTTGTATCCAATATACGTTCTGAATAACGGCGGGCTAAGAGACTCAAGCTCGACCTTACGTAGTTCTACGACTTCTCCGTTTCTGCGCACTTTGAGGTTCAACCACACACACACTCCGTATAGGTCCCACAATTAGAACTATTAGAACCTATTTAAAGCGTTATGATACATTAGTCCGCGAAGGCGCCTTCCAGGGCCAGAATCTCGGCTTTCTTGTCGAGTCCAGACCCATACCCGCCTAGACCTTTGGTGGCTACGACTCTGTGACACGGCACGATAGGGCAAAGCCTGTTCTGAGCCATGACATTCCCCACGAACCGTGCCCCGCCTGGAATCCTTGCTCGACTTGCTACTGTTCCGTAGGTTGCCGTCTTTCCTCGGGGAATCTTGAGAGTTTCTTCCATTACTTTGCGCTGCTTCTTGGTCAAGTCTGAGAAGTCTAGACGTATAGTTCGCAAGACAGGATGATCCTGGCCGTTAGCGACGGCATACACTGCCTCTAGAACCTCTCGATGTTCGCTCTGTTGGCTCTCAGCCATACCTTCAGCATTGACTGCTTGAATCGCTTCCTTTCGTGTTCTTCTGGGCAGTGATGTTGCGTAGAGACCGAACGATGTGAAGACACCAGCTACCCATTCACCTTCAATCTCTAATACTGCGACTCTCTTGATTGCCATAGTCAATTGTGGGCTGAGTACTATTTGTACTTCGCGCATTTCTTCAGCACAAAACCAAGTATTGAACTCAACTCCGGGTCACTCTTTTTCGAACCCAGCTGTGACCATCCTCCATCCTTGTTCTGGCTCTCCAAGATGAATTCAATGCTGTTTCTGACAACCTGCTTCTCTTTGTCATTTTCTGGAGGACAGACGGCAGTCAAATCAATCATATCATACGTGGACTTCTGGTGAACTGCATCCTTCAAATGTTGGTAGAGGGCCGCCCGCGCCCCCTTTAGAACATCGCTGTCAGAGTTAGTGCCCAGAGCTCTGAGACCAGAGAGGATATTGCCAGTCGCCAAGGGATCAGACTCTTCCATGTCCTTGAAGTCTGGCCAATTCCCATCCTCATATTGCATGTGAATCAAGAAGTCCCTGGCCTTTCGGAGACGTTCTTCGTCCTCGAAATCGGCAAGACATAGTGCTTCAAGGGCCTTGCCAGTGAGCCATGTCACAGTCTTTCCGACGGGATACCATCTTCTTTCCCATGTCATACCATACCGATCCTGAATCAATGGATCCAGATTCAGCGTTTCAGAAAACCCGCCGTCCGCCTTTTGGCGTGAAACTAGAAACTTCACCATCTTCTGGATTAGCCCACCATGGGTCTTCTTGAACCCGGTCAGAAGAGGCAGCATCTCCGAGGTTTCTTTGACAGAACTCGGATTTCCCTTGACAAGATCGAAAGGAACGCCTCCGTCCCTGTTGAGTAGTGCCTCTAGTTCAACCAGAAGGCCATCTACAGTATCCTTTGGAAGTTCGTACCCTGCAGAAATCAGACGCATCTTGTCCGCGATATTCCCATGTTTCACTATGTAGCTCTGAAGATCGTAGAAATGGTCTGCACTAGCATCACTCATGAAAACTCCACCTATGTGTCAAAAGATCGACTTGCGAAGAGCACCTCCGATATATAGCAGCTGACAAAGCGGCTCTTCTTCCCGAATACAATTACCATCCGTATCTTGCCATATTAAAGATTGTCCGATACAAATCAGTCCTCAGACTCGAAGTGCTCAAGAATGGCCTTCCTTCGCTCCCTGCGTTCGTCTTCTGAGATCTCTTCCTGATATCTGTCGTCTTCTTCAACAACAACAATCTTCTCGCGAGGACTGTGCTTGATTCTATATTCTACCTTGTACTCAGGTTTGGATTTGATGGTCTTCTCATGACCACATTCCCTGCATTTTAGAATCGCCTTCTTACCGCTTCGTTTCGGAAGCATAAGTGCGCCACATTTCTCGCAGAACTCCAAGTCGCACTCCCCGACATCGTTTTTGGTCCGCATGCTCGTTGATGATACTCATTTAAGTTTGACTGTTGAGCTCGAAATGAACATAGACATGAATTCAAGCCCGCGAATGAAAGAAACACTTATGATGAAGTGATTACGGCGGCCGTTTCATTCTCAGATACGTCTTCTTGATTGAAGGATGTAGCGAAACATGGTTCGAGTCATTCCCTTCAGAGCATTCAGATATGATGAATCCAAGGTTGGAAACCTGAGCAAGGTTGTAGCTCCACCCTACGATATCATCAAGGGTCAGAAAGTGGACGAGCTTCAGTCGCTCTCTGAGTACAACATCTCCTGGATAATCAAGAACAAGCGTCGTGATAGTGACACTCCCGAGAGTAACCAGTACACTAGGGCACGTGATCTTCTCACCAAGTGGGTAGACGAACGGGTGATGAAACAGGATGAAAGAGAAGCGTTCTATGTCTACGGACAGAACTTCACTGTGAACAACCAAGATCTGTTTAGATTTGGGTTCATAGGTCTGATTCATTTAGAGGATTTCTCACAAGAGGCTCCTAAGAGTGGCAAGTTTGCCGGGGTTCTTCAACACGAAGAAACCTTGCCTAAGGACATCCAAGACAGGCTCAGCCTGTGTAGAGCATGCATGACACAGTTCGGACAGATATTTGTGATATATCCGGATCCAGAAGGCGATGTTGATGCGGTCCTTGAGAGGCAAATGAAGCATAAGCCGACTGTCGATATCACAGATAGTGAGGGTGTCCGGCACAGGATTTGGATGATTGATGATGTCGATGACACGAAACTCATCACGAGACACATGGATGAGAAGTACATAATCATAGCCGATGGACATCATAGGTACAAGACTGCGCTCGCCCTTTCCAGAGAGAATCCAGACCTTGAGAGTGCCAAGTATAGAATGCTAACATTTGTCAACATCTCAAACCCAGGATTGGTCATCCTCCCGACTCATCGAGTTGTTCAGAATCTGGAGGACTTCTCAAGAGAGGAACTACTTGAGAGATTGAACCAACACTTCACTGTTGATTCATTTGACAAAAAGGAAGACATGTTTGC
>JBHLRV010000067.1:0-7138 GCA_048882205.1 Candidatus Thorarchaeota archaeon
TGTTCAGGATCCCGAAGTCTGAAACAATGTCTAGTGTGATGTTGAAGGTGCTAGACACTCCACTGTTGTTTGTGGGGCCAACAAGACTGACAGAGATGTTCTGTGAGTCAAAGCCCGCCAACACTAGTGATAGTGGTGTATCTAGTCGGGCTCTGTTGTCGATAGTGCTTTTCAATGCCAGTGGGTGAGCCTGCATGGCTCCCGCCAAGACCAATGCAAGGAGCAGCACAGTTACGAGTCTCTTGGTTGACCTCATCTTCGAGCCTTCCTGATACCCAGTGACCTATAGGTCAGGCTGGGGCGACAGGACTGGCCCCGTTTTTAAAGCTAGCGCCAGTTCCATATTCGTACTCCTTTATGTCGGAGGTTCATTTGAGCCTCCGAATAGTCACAAGAGGAGATTATTAAGAGGACGCTACACAGCTTTGTGCGATGCAGACCGGACTGATAACCAACATTCAAAGATGCTCGACTGAGGATGGTCCTGGAATCAGGACCACAGTCTTCTTCAAAGGATGTCCGCTTAGTTGCGTATGGTGCCACAACATAGAGACCATTGACTCAAGACCTCAGACTGTGTGGTACTCTGCAAAATGCATCGGTCACAAAGCCTGCATTGAAGTCTGTCCTGAGAACGCCTTGGAGCTGACAGCAGAGGGTATGCAGATCGACCGGGAGAAGTGCCAGGTCTGTGGGGATTGTGAGGAGGCATGTCCTACTGGGGCCATTAGGATCATGGGCAAGGAATGGAACTCAGATGCACTTGTGAAAGAACTCTTGCGTGACAAAGTGTTCTTCACGACATCGAACGGCGGTGTCACTCTTTCTGGTGGAGAGGCTACATATCAGGCACAGTTCATGATTGATGTTGCAAAGGGACTGCGAGATGAGGGGGTACACGTTGCCCTTGACACCTGCGGCTACTGTAGTGAATCTGTCCTTGAGCGTGCTCTCGCCGTATCCAGTATGGTTCTCTACGATTTCAAAGTCATGAATCCTGAGAAGCACTTGGAGTACACAGGAGTACCCTTGGACCGTGTTCTCTCCAACGCGCGCCTTGTTGCTAACAGCGGTCTTCCTGTGTGGGTTCGAACACCCATTATCCCCGGATATACAGATAGCGAAGAGAACATCCGAGCCATAGCGCGATTCATTGTGGAGAACATGCCCGACACTCAGAGATTTGATTTACTTGCGCTTAACAAGATGTGTATTGACAAGTATGCACTCTTCGGATTGGAGTTCCCTTTGAAAGACGCAGAACTTGTTTCAGTGGAAACAATGGAAAATCTTGCAGAGGTAGCTCGCCAAGAGGGAGTATCAGAAGTTACATGGTCCGGCATGACCAAGCGAGAAGACAGCGAGTCAACCCCCGTCTGATTTCACGTGGCAGTGGGTCGTGTCAGAATTGGGTTGTTAGCAGCTTTCCTTGGTCAAACCGCAATCCTTTTTGTTGGAATTCGATGCACATTCGCCGAGGTGGCCGTTTGAAGACCTGGGAGTTCACTTCAAAGGATGACCGCACTATCATGGTGCGCCACGCGGTGCCCGCAGATGCAATGAAATTGCATCAGGGCTTCAGCGCAGTCATCAAAGAGGGCATCTGGCTACCAACCTTCAACGCCAACAGCAATGTGTCTGATTGGGCCAACTGGATTCACAGAACTGGTCGTTGTCGTGACATCATGCTCGTTGCAGAGTTAGAGGACAAGTATGTCGGTCATCTTACGCTGCAGACTGAGGAATGGATGGCATCTCAGCACGTTGCTCGCCTTGGCATCATTGTGGTCAGAGAACACAGAGGAATAGGAATCGGCCGCGCGCTAATGGAAGCAGCTGAATTAGCCGGCATTGACGCCGAATACGAGAAGATTATTCTCAGCACCTTCAAGGACAATGAGATTGCGATATCTTTGTACCACTCAATGGGCTACCGAGAGGTTGGCCTTCGTGAGCGTCATTTTGCAATGCCAAAAGGCTACATTGATGAGATTCTTTTTGAGAAGCTGATTGGATAGAGAGTCCGACAACGGATGCTTTCGTTGTTTTGAAGACACCGACTGTGTTTGTTCCAACGAACCTGTAGCACATCCATGTCACCTGCTTTGTGCCTGAAAACCATGATCTCATGCCTCTTGTCCAGCTTGATTTCCTTGTGCCCAAGTTCTATATGGGAGGAATGCAATTAGGCAAGAAGGTAGTTACAAGACTAATCGAGTCATGGTGGTCTGTGGTATGTGGCGCGAGATAGTAGATTACTTTCACGATTCTCCCCAGAGGCTGAAGGTAGCGCAGGCCATAGTGCGCCATGGGTTCACCATTGAGAAACCTGGAATCATCAAATGTGGTTCAATCAAGATTCCTCTCAAAGCGATAGGCGATGCTCTTGGTATTGACCGGCGCACAGTTCGAGCGACAACAGAGGACATCTGTCAGAACGAGAAACTGTGCCAGTTCTTTGAAAGACTCCAACCTGCGGGGCCTTCTCTTGAGAAAGTCCGTGAGGTCCTCGGATATGGTGTGCTTACCATCTTCGTTGAATCTCCAGAGAATGCAGGGATACTCTCAGAGGTCACATCAATCATCGCGGGATACGGGATATCAATAAGGCAGGTTCTGGCTGAAGATGTTGAGATCTATCCTGAGCCCTGTCTCAAAGTAATCACTCAGGACCCGTTACCCGGGAGAGTCATCGAAACTCTAGCTGGAATCAAGGGCGTGAGTCGAGTAATCATAGACAAGTGACTAGAGAAATGACACATTAGCAACACTGAAAAGGTCGCTCCCGTCGACACGCTGAAGGACTCTGCTATGGACCATACTTCTGAATACCTCCCAGAGGCAACAGAGCAGATTGACGAAGTGCCTCTGATTCGTTCTAGGACGGGGATGTATCAGGTATGGATGCTGGCAATATCTCTGAGTATTCTTCAGATTGGCTTCGGCTTGATCGTACCGATCTTTCCGTATTACATTACAGAGTTAGATGTCGGGGGTACTGAACTTGGAGTCCTTGCGGCATCGTTTGCCATAACTCGCATCTTGCTCGCAGGGCCTCTTGGCGGAGTTTCCGATAGGATAGGGCGAAAGCCAGTCTTAGTAGTCGCGTTGTTGGGCTTCGCCGTTGCCAACTTGATCTATGCGTTCGCGTACAGCGTCCTAGTGATGATTGTCGCTCGGGCACTAGAAGGTGCCATCTCAGCAGGGTTTTATCCTGCGGCCAACGCATTTGTGTCTGACATGACTACGCCGGACAACCGAGGAACTGCAATGGGATACCTGAGTACGGGCAACATGCTCGGGTTTGTCTTTGGTCCGTCTCTTGGCGGTGTACTTGCAGAATTCCTCGGAATACGCATGCCTTTTGTGATGGCGGCGATTGTGACCCTCATAACGCTAGTACTACTCTATATCTTGGTGAAGGAGCCGCCTCAGCGGACTTCTCGTGAAGACTATCAGAAATACAAATTGCCTCTCCGCGAAGTTTTCTCACGTCATTCCAAAGCCTACTCTGTGTTGGGACTGGCAATGTTCGCCAACATGTTTGCGATCGGAATTCTCGAGGTGGCGTTCATGCTTGATGCCGTACAGAGATTCGCTTTCAGTCCAATAGAGATTGGCATCTTTTTTGGAGTTCTCGGAGTCATCACTATCATTGGAAACATAGGCTTTGGCAAAATGTCCGACCGCGCAGGAAGAAAGTGGCTGATCGTCCTTGGTTCGTTTGTCGGGGCCTTGTCGCTCTTTATGTTCATGCTGGCTTCGGACGTTGTTAGCTTCTACCTCGCTGGAGCTGTCTTGGGTGTCGCCATGTCTATGCGCGGTCCCACGATCCAAGCGATGATTGCCGACCTGACCGACCAGACTGCCTATGGAGTCGTAATGGGTGCTTTTGGAGCAGTGAGCAACTCGGCCTATGTTGTAGGACCATTGCTTGGCGGAGTCCTGTTCGACACAAGCGGAGACTCGATATCTAGCTTGGCGGTGGCAGGCGTTGTATCAATTGCCGGGGCCACCTTCGCAGGAATCGGACTTCCAAACCATACGCCAAGTTTGCTCCCTCCAGAAGTAGAGGGTGATGATAAAAATCTTTGAAGTTCTTTGTTGCGCCAACAGGAGATCTCAAAAGATCTCGGCCGCAACGTATGCAACCACATCTCTATAGTTGCCTGTAACATCTCCCGAGTTTGCATATTTGAGAACTCTGAATTGAGTTGCTCCTCGTTCTTTTGCATAGACCATTGCGGCAGCAATCGGTCCGGCACCACAGATGCTAACTCTATGACCCCTAACAAACTCAATGAACCCCTTTGCGTCCATGAACTCCAAGTATTCCATCGCCTGATTGTCCTTCTTCTTGGCACTTTCAGCAGGCTCAAAATGAGTGAAATCCGAACTCGCTATCACCAGTATGTCCCTCTCTTCAGCGAGTCGAGCAATTGTATGACCGATTGACTCACAGATCTGATAGGTGGGGTCGCTGATGCTGATTGGTACAAAGCTAAGGTCCTCTCCAAAGACATACTGAAGGAATGGGAGCTGAACCTCTATTGAGTGCTCACTGCTATGTGCGACACAATCATTCGTCGTAAGTTCATTCTCCTCAACGATTGCAGAGCCTAACTCTACGTCATAGCTCACAATTCCCATAGGTGTTTCCCAATTGTCATTGCACACAGCAACTCGTGCACCGGTTCCGTAGTGGTTGGGCCCAAGAATCACTATATGGTCTGGTTTGCCATCCTCGAAGATTCTCAGGTAACTATGCGCTGCAGGCATTCCTGAATAGACATATCCGGCGTGAGGAGATACGACTGCTCTAAGTAGTCTTTTTGTTCCTACGTCACCCTCGGGAAGCCTGCCAGGTCCCAGTCCTTCAAGGAAGCAGTTCTTGATTCGTTCTCTCAGAAGCTCAACCTCGCCTTCATAGAATCTTCCAGCTACTACGGGCATTCTAACCATATCTATCCCGAGTGCCATGCAGCACGGTGTGAGAAAAGCCTTTGCTTGCTTGGTGACTCAAGTCGACTGCTGGTTCAGAGATCCTTTTGAAACGGGTCAATACCACGTCACTGGCGCTTGAGCTGACGGCTCACCTCATCAACAATGTCATCTATCTTCACCTGAATGGTTTCCTTTGTGGACATGTTTCTTAGACTGACCTCGCCCTTGTCCAGATCACGCTGTCCTATGATGATGACATATCTCGCCTTCTTCGTGTCGGCCTGTTCCAAGAGCTTCTTGAGAGATCTTCCCATGACATCTACGGACGAAGAAACTCCGGCTCTTACAAGCTCGCTCTGAATCTTCATCGCATACTTCACCATGGTGTTCTTTATTGGAGCTACGTACACGTCAAGTTCCCCCTCTAGCTGTCTGCTAACTCCTCGAGCGACAAGGACATCAATGAGTCTGTCAATGCCTACTGAGATTCCCGTGGCAGGCGTGGGTGGTCCGCCGAACCGCTCTATCAGCAAGTCATATCGGCCTCCACCTCCCAATGAACCCACCTTTGGCACTCCGAGATAATCGACCTCAAAAACAGGGCCAGTGTAATAATCGAGCCCTCGGGCAAGGGACATGTCGAACTCAATCAATCCCTCTACTCCACTCTCTTTGAAGATTTCAGCCATCATTTCCAGCTCTTTGACGCCCTCGATTCCAATTCTGGAGCCCTCCAGGAGCTCTCCAAACTTCTTGAGGACATCAAGGCCACTGCCTCTCAGCTGAATGGCATCGAGGAGGAACTGACTCTTCTTCTCGCCAATGCCACGAGTCTTCAGCTCCTCCTTGACCCCGTCCTGTCCAATCTTGTCAAGCTTGTCGATTGCTCTGAAACACTCGTAGGCCAGATTGTCCTCAATTCCAGCCTTCTCTGTCATTCCTCTCAGGACTTTTCGATTGTTGATTCGAATGGAGTAGTCACTTCCGAGGACACGTCTGAGATACTCAATGGCAACTAGAACAACTTCAGCGTCTGCCGCAGGACTGTCGGACCCAATGACGTCAACATCTGCTTGAGCAAACTCTCTATACCTACCGGCTTGAGGTCGGTCGTACCTCCAGGCTTTGCCAAGAGCATACCGCTTGAACGGTTTTGGGAGATGAGGATTTGATGCTGCGATTCTGGCGAGGGGCACTGTCAAATCAAACCGCAGTCCAACCTCTCTATTGCCTTTGTCTTTGAACTTGAAAGTTTCAGCCTCCACCTCTTCTCCTCCTTTGGCCGACAGAGTTTCCCATAGCTCCATCACGGGTGAGTCGAGCGGCTCATAGCCGAAGTCACGGAAGACTTCTGCAGCTGTTGCCTCCAAGTACTCCTTTACTCTCATCTCTGGACCCATCAAGTCTCTCATACCTCGGACTGTTCTCAACTCTGGCATTGTTAAGTCCTCCAAAAGATGGCAGGGCAACGGTCGCCGGGGCAGGTGACGGAGAATCCACTAACAGGGTCATCCTTGCAAATGAACTAGGCCACCAACATTCACCGTTGTCACCGAATTCGAGTCCCTTGAGAACGACTTTAAGTCTTGTGCTTGTATCAGAGCTAACTTCCCTTTCAGGGCTCACACAATCGGTACGAATCCTGTTGCGAGCAGGATGATAAACACAACCACCCCAACCGCCATAATCAGAGAGTCCTTGGCTACGTTTCTGAGCAGCGCAGGTTCGCGGTCGGAAGTGTACACATAGACCACCTTGTTCAAGACAGACGTTGTGGTGGCGATTATCACCGCAAACACAGCCGTAGGCAGTCCAACGGTGGCGCCGGCAAAACCGATTCCGACCGTTGCCACGATCGCGCCTGCTGAGGCAAAACCTCCTATCAGTGCGGCCACAATGACACCGGAATCACTATACACTTCCTGCAGGAAGAGTGAAAGAAGTGAAACGCCGGTAAAGACTATAGCGAATCTGATTGCTGCACCGAACTCAAAGGGAGATCCTAGAGCCGCCTCGACTTGTCCCTCGTCCACGGTTTCAGTTCGTCTGCTTTCTCTAATCATTCTGTACGTGGCACCCAGTACAAGAATTGCCAGAGGAATAACATAGTACTTGAAGATCTGGAGAGTCGGGTCGAGAATGACTACTATGACTCCATTTCTCAATATCATTGCGACATTCGCCAGAATTGCGG
>JBHLRV010000068.1:0-7111 GCA_048882205.1 Candidatus Thorarchaeota archaeon
CCACCATAATCAGGAATGCAAAGGAACCTTGCTTCTGTAACTCTGCTTCACAGAAACGGCACAGTGATATCTGAGTCCCTGTTCTGCTACTGTATGCCCGGAGTTGAAGAACAGGGCTCCAGAGCCGAAACTCCAATCTACTTTGATGCAGATACGAGTCTTTCCTATCTAGATGGAGTGGTAGCAGTCATTGGATATGGCAATCAAGGAAGAGCTCAGGCACACAATCTAAGAGAAAGCGGTGTTGATGTCGTCGTCGGCAACATCCATGACGACTTGTGGGATGCCGCAGTTGCCGACGGTTTTGAGGTTCTTGAGATCAAGGATGCCGTTGAGAAGGCCCGTGTCGTCCTGTTTCTAGTACCTGACGAAGTACAACCTCAGGTTTTCCAGAAGAGCATATTGCCGACGTTGACACCCGGCACGGTTCTGTGTTTTGCCTCTGGCTACAACATCGCTTTCAGAATGATTGAACCGCCGGATACGATCGATACGGTCCTAGTTGCGCCTCGAATGATAGGTGCTGGTGTCAGACAGGCATATCTTGAGAATCGGGGATTCTATGCCTTCATCGCTGTTCACAACGACCACTCTGGCCATGCAAGACAGAGGGCACTTGCAATTGCGAAGGGGATAGGTGCCACCAAAACCGGCGGTGCAGTCCTTGAGTTAACGTTCAGGCAGGAAGCCGAGCTAGACTTATTCAATGAGCAGGCGTTCGGCCCAGCGTTCGGCCAAGTCCTCACATCGGCAGTTGATGTGGCTGTCGAGGCCGGCTATCCTCCAGAGGCCGTTCTTATTGAACTCTACATGTCTGGAGAGTTGGCCTACACGGTGGGAAAGATCGCAGAGATGGGCACTCTGAAGCAGCTAGAACTTCACTCTCCCTGCAGTCAGTATGGTAGCATGTCTCGAGGGATTAGATATGCGAATCCAGAACTACGTGAGCAGATGCGTATGACCCTGACAGAGATACAGGACGGCTCATTCGCTCAGGAGTTCACAGAGGAGTACGGCAGGAACCTAGAAACGCTGAAGGACATGAAGGAAATGGCTCGAGACATGCCTATTGTGTCCTTGGATGAGAGTGTTCGCAAAAACCTTCGCCAGGAGAACAAGCCCTCGCAAGTCTAGTCCTATAGATAGAAAGGTTTGTTAGACGATAAGGCACGATGGCGAGCACCCGAACTAGTGGTGATAGATTTGACCTGCTATTTTAGACACGTTGGACGTCTTCTCGAGGACATAGGTATAGTGGTCACGAAGGAGAACAAACGTGACATTGACAGGAAGATTCACGAGCTGGTCGGCGTAGACTACAAGGACTGCCCCACGACTTGGAGGGCAGTGAAGCAGAGAATGGCAGAAGACGAGGATGGGTTCGTCAGTTCTCTCAAGAACTTACTGTCTGCCTTTGCATAGACTACCAGGTCAGAAATGGTGGTGGGTATAGAAGCATAGCATTCAGGTATACTATGCCGAAGAGAAGCAACGCTGAAACGACTACTGTAACTAGTATCTCCACTATTCTGCTCTCTGTCTTCAGATACGGCCACATGAATCCTACTTCCCGCCTATAGTCCTGATACTCGTTTCCGAAGGATTTCGATAAGTGAAGCTCTTCCACACTTGCCAAGACAACGTAAGCGAACAGTGTGGCAAACCATACCATCAACGTTTCCGTTGGACCTAGGAAGCCCATCCCAAATGTGTTGGTTATGATCCAATAGCTTCGAGTCGTGAGTGTCATAGTAAACAATATGACGCCCAGATACTGCGGGTGTCTGACAAGACCATAGGGCCCATTCTTGACCAGACCGCTGTGCTTGCTCCTCCTGAGATGTAGAACTGAGTACACCACCAAAGCAACACCGATTACCGCAATGGCTAATTCCCAGACAAATCCACCAAAGAAGAGCGAGATGAGTGCACCAAGAAAGGTCATTGGGGAAGATGTAAACATCAAAGCTAGATAGCTCAAGAGCGGAATCGTCATCAATCCTCCCCATATTGCCATTGGGGGAATCGATTGAATGAATGGCAGTATGGCTGCGATAATCGTGGTCACACGTGACTTGATTGTTCCAGAACTGCCAATGTCTGTTTCCACCACATCTTCTTGAACTTCATAGGCCTGTGCAGCGCTTGTATCAGCACTCTCAGACGGCTCGTTTGATTCATCATGTGCCATCGTTGAATCTCCCGTAATCTTTACCTACCAATAGTTCAGCTTTACGCGCATAACAAGATGCTTTTCAGCGCATTTTGAATCGACCTGTAGATGGGAGTTCTACGGACGAAAGTTCTCGATGCTCTGCGTGGAGGTCAGTTCTCTTCTGTTTCGGATACTTACACGGTCTGTTTCTTGCTTTCTGTGAGGCGCTCTTCCCGTTCCCGAATCACCTTGTCTGAATCAACAAACCCCTTGTACAGAAGCAACACACCGATGACCTCTCCCAGATACAGAATATTACCGAACTCCGCTCCAGATCGGGCAATCGCACCCGCTACGGATATAGCAATACCGCCCAAGGCAATCCACAGGTTGAACTGGAATCGGGTCTTCAAGAAGGAGAGAAACGCGACGCCGATTAACAGGATAGCCCCCGTCACTGACATGAATGGCGAGAAGTTTCTGACATGCTGAGCCATTGCATGTCCTGCAACAGCAATCCCTGCCACGAAATTGTCAGTATTGACTTCTGCAACAGCCGCGTAGGACCCCATCCATAGTGTCATGATTATGGCAAACACCAAGTAGATGTGTCCATGGAGTATCTTCCTGTCCTTCTCAGTCCTGTATCTTCCAAGAAGAAATGCTGCGATAATCAGTACCGAGTAGCTACCAATGCCAGCAATAGGATATTCCATAACTCCGAACAGCATAGCCGAGTAGTCGGTGATTGTGCTCAGTGTCATCGTCCAAGAGAAGAATCCAATTGTTCCCAGTATTATCGCATCAATGGCAAGAAGCCCTTTCGTGGAAAAGACGTTCTTCTGCAGAACCAAGTATAATGCTCCAGCGCCCATCACGGCCACCTGAGATGCTGAGAGGACCAAATAGACACGGTATATCCCAACACTCCACCCAGCAAATTCAGACAATGTTTCGAATCCGGCTGTCACTGTGAACATGACAAGCGATATGCACCAGACCAACTGGTAGATTCTCTTTCTACGTTGCCACTGGTTCAGTAATAGGATTGCGAACAGAGCTGAAACCACTGTTGTTATCAGTGGAAAGACGGACATTATGGTCTGCATCTACGTACACACCTGAGTCCGTCCGCAACTTAGAGCTTAATAAGATGTAATCATGTGTGTGTCGCAACACGGTGCTACACCAATGAAGCGACAACCAACTCGAGAAACCCATTCAACATTAAAGAGCAACCATCAAGCTGACTTGATCCGGCAGCTAATCAGAGTCTTCGGACTCACCATAAACGATGCGCGAATCTACGAAACGATGCTCAAAGGAGAATCATTCACCGCACGAGAGGTAAGTGAGGCAGTAGGAGTCCATCGCACAAGAGTTTACGACAACCTAAGACGACTTGAGAACAAGAAGTTGATAGCTCAGATTGACTCGGAGCCGCTTCGATACAGTGTCCTGCTACCATTGGAGAGTTTAGCTTATAGAACGCAAACTCTCACTGAAGAGCTTGATCAACGTATTGCTGAGGCTGAGAGTCTTGGAAGGCTTCTCACATTTCTAAGAGCCTCCAACACCAGAACCATCAATGCATCAGGAACAAGGACCTATCAGCTTGATGATATAGTTTCAGCAATTCGAGATGTTCTCCAAGGAACAGAAGAGAGAGTCTGGCTATGTAAGCGGACCGCTGGCGGGCTTGTTGATTGGTTTGCACTGGCCAGCCAGCTCGATGAGCTCCTTGACCTAGGTGTTGATATTCGATTTCTTTCGGACCGTCCCATTCGAACTCATTTTCAATCAAGAAGCTCAAAGGCTATCGAGTTCTCATTTGCAGTTATAGACGACAAGGCTATCATTTTCTCTGCATCAGAGTCTGACCAAACACTTGACACAATGATGACTACATCTGACCAGGGCCATGTGAGATTCCTTGCCAGGACGTTCATGCAATGGTGGACTACCGCCAGTGAATTGGAGTAGGAAGAACTCAGCAGCAGGCGGCCAAGAGTCTGCCTTATACACCCTGGAAGTTGAGATGAATCACTCCTTAGATACGATGATCTCGGGTACCACTGGTTCGGTAAGACAATAGTAGGCTGGACATCGTTCCAGCGTAATCTGGTGTATCCTTGCAATCTCCTCATCGCTTGCCTCAGTCTTGGCGGACAGGTCCAGGGTCATCTTCCTGAGAATCGGATTGTCAGTCAGACCGAAGCTTCTGGACATGTCCAAGTCCGCTTCGACTCTTATGGTGAGCTCTTCAAGTTCAACGCTATCTTCAGCAGCCCACTTCGCAAACGTTGCAGCAAAGCAGGATGCAATTCCGAATAGACAGTATTGGATCGGGTTCACAGACATCCCACCTCCTCCCAAGAAAGAAGGCTCATCGGCATACAGAATTGCCCGCCCATTCTCATACTTCAGTTCGGATTCGAATTGAGGGCCCCTTTCTCCCAATCTCCATCTGCCCTCGACTTTCAAAGATTTGAGAGCCGATTCTGGTTCCTTCCCAGCTTCTTCAACTGTACTGTCAAATGTGCCCAAGTTTACTCTATTCACTTCCATACCTTCAACCTCCTGGATGCGCCTTTCTTGGTCAACTATGGTTCAACAACTCGATGCTCTATGCGTGATCTTGGATCACGCAACTACAAGTTGCAATTCCTTCCAAGACACTCGGATTTAGTTAAAAAGTGTAGCTTATTTCTGCTGCTATTACTTTGGGAAAAGGGCGCAAAGCTCAAGAGGAAGTGAACTAGTCGCCATTGATATCACGCTTCTTCCTGAAACCCTCAAAGGAAAGCCTGTTCTATGGTTGAGTACGTCCATATACGACCACCTGCCATGTTCCCTTCTCATGATAGAACCGCCGCTCAAAGCCCTGATCACGAAGGATTGACTCGACAACCTCCGGCGGATGCACAAAAGTGCGAAATGGAATGCGTTGAACACGAAAATAGAGATTCTCAAGGGCAGTAACAATCTTTGCCAGCAAAGTACCTCGTGGATACACAACACCGTACATTCTTCTGGCGAGTCCTGATGACGTTCTCACTAATGCGTCAACGTCATGGTAGCAACAGATCACTCGGTCCAGAGTGACAATATCGCTCTCTGGAATGTCTGCCGCCTTGTCTACAAAGTTGCCTTGTATGTGACTTATGCGGTCGGCATGGTTCTGACGATTCGCTTCTTCTTTCGCAGCTTCGATATATGCCGTCGATGCTTCCGCATTGATGCAACTGCTCACACCAGCCTGAAGCAATTCATGCTGAATGGCCCCTACTCCGCCTCCAACATCCAGTAGAGTCATTCCGTCAACACCTTCAGCCTTTAGTGCGTCAATCAGAATGCGAGTTGTTTCGTCTGGGCCTTTTTTGCGGTAGTTTTCCAGCTCTTTTGCGGCGTTCTTCCAGTCAAATTTGGTTTCAATTGCCTCACATTGGCGGCAGCTCATGTTCGCTCACCACTCTAGATTGCGATTCTCGAATTGTCCGTTCCAGTGAATGGCTTAGATTCCTTTTTGTCTTACGGCAGAGCCTAGTGTCAGCGGCCCGACCGGATAGCCCCAATCCTATTGAATCGCAGGTTACTTCGTGAATTCAGCTACTCCGCGCGTGAGTACTGGAACCCCGTTTGCATCTCTCGTTTCAAGATGAACAACAGTATTCCCTGCCTCTTTGGTTCCAGTTTCATAGACCTCAGTTGTCAAAGTTTGGCCCATGAGTACTGGCCTTGAGAAGCGAACCTTCATTCTCCTCAGTCGTCTTGGATCTCCTCCCAGGAGTTCTTCCACAATCGTTTGCGATGCAAGAGCCATCGTACATAGACCATGGAGGATAGCCCGGGGAAGTCCGACGCTTCTAGCAATCTCATCACTGATATGGATTGGATTATGGTCACCTGAAGCCTCTGCATATCTCACACCCTGATCATCAGTGACCATGACGGTCCCTTCAGCGAGTTTCTTTCCCTGTTCTGTTGTCACTGGTGGCTGTCCAGGTTCATTCTCACCTTGTTTCTTCTTGCCTCTCACCATCAGTCGATATTGCATCTCAACGACAGTAGTTCCTTCACGTGTACACTGTATCTGTAGGTCCAGGATATCGTTGACTCCCCGCCGTTCCATGTTGATAATCTTGGCTTTGGATAGAATCTGGTTTCCAGGCCTAACAATGCCTCGCCACTCCATGTCGTGTTCTGCGTGGACCACTCTCAGCATATCTAGTCCCATCTCTTCAGCGTCATCTCCAAGTTGACTAAGTAGTTCGGGTAGGAACACGACTGGATAGAGAGGGGGTGGAACTACTCCTCCTGGGGATTCTGTGTCAGTGTAGAGTGGATTCTTCTCATTAGTAGCCAGGGCATACTTCACGATGCTCTCTGTTTCAACCAGCTGAGGGCTGCTGCTGTACTCTCTTCCGATATAGCTCCGATCCAGATTCGCAAGGTCTTCGGACATGTTTCACCACCTTTGATGATGTTTTCGGTATGCTACCTTGATATGAAGCATCGTCCAAGGTCCTGTCCGATGAAGCCTCTAATCAGTCTATTCTTCTACAAGGAAGTTCTTGTGGTTGAAGATTGTTGTACTCCTCGATGGTCATTCCACTAGGCTGGGAGCCACTTTCGTACCTCTCTCTGATACTCTGTGTACTCCTCACCAAACCTCTCCTTGAGTAACTTCTCCTCGTAGCTGGCCATGATATCATAGGCGCCTAAGATGAGAAGCCAGACGCCGAGAGCGGCGAGTGAAAGCGTCACCATCGCAAGTGCTAGGTAGATCAAGACCATTCCTAAATACATGGGATGACGAACGCGAGAGTATACCCCTTCAGTTGCGACGCCGGTTTCATGAGATCCAAATAGAGTCTTTTGAGATGCATTGATGAAATAGGCCGCCGCAGCGAAGATAGCAATTGCAGTTAGAATTGGAATCCAGATTGGAATCAA
>JBHLRV010000069.1:0-7083 GCA_048882205.1 Candidatus Thorarchaeota archaeon
CATTTCAACAAGCCTGTTCCCTGTTATCCTGTCAATTACCTTCCTAGGCTGATCGTAGATTCCGGAGTGCCTGCCTAGATGGCAAGGGTCGTGATACGCAATGTTTCCTTCGAACTTTCCAACCGCAAGGTCATCAATATGTGCGTAGAGGAACTCAGTGACGTGTTTCACAGGCTTGTTGAGCTTCAGTCCTTGTGCGGGATAGTCCTGTGTAAGGGCTCGGTAACAGCCCGGACAAGTGACAAGGATCTCGTCAGCTTCCACGGAGTTGAAAGCCTCAACATTGTGTCGCGCCTGTTCTAGTGCCGTTTCCACGAATCCAGTCCTTAGAAGCGGAGACCCGCAACACCATTCGTCCGATGATACAACGACTGAGTAACCTAGAGTAGCCAGAACTGATACCGTGTCCTGAGCGATTTCTTTCTCACGATAGGCTGTATTGCAACCTGAGAAGTAGGCGATCTTTGTTTTACCTTCCCTCTGGATCGAGAGCCAGTTGTTCCTTTTGGAGTGCTTCTCATTGAAGGGATTATGGTGCTTTTTCACTGAAGACTCAAGTTTGCTCAGCTCAGCTGGATGCCTGCCCTCCGTCACAAGGCGAATTCTAGTAGTTTCAACTATGTCTGCAACATCGATTTCAGGAAGACACCATGTGAGGCAATGACTGCACTCAAGACACTGATAGAGAACCTCAATTCCTCTCTCATCCAGAGAGCGGATACCTCTGGCATCCTGGTGAACTAGCAGACTCCTTCCATGCGGAGTGGGTGAGTCAGATTTCCAGGCGAAGAACGTTGGACAGACATGTCTACACATCTTCCTGCAAGCTGCACACATGCGAGATTGCCTTTCCACTTCTTTGAGGTCCACTTATTCACGCACCCCCAAACCGAGCTTGCCGGGATTCATGATAGAGTTGGGGTCTAGTACATCCTTGATCTGCCTAAGAACCTCGAATGCACTTCCTAGTTCGTTCTCGGTGTACGTGCTTCGTGTCAGACCAACACCGTGTTGATGACTCATTGTACCACCAGCCTGCAGACATGCTTCCACAGCATCGTCCCAAATCTCTCTGTATTTCGACCAGGCAGTTTCTGCGTCAGGCTGCTGTTGGAAGAAGCTCATGTAGATGCTCCCTCCGCTGAGATACATATGTGAGAAATGAGTCACTGGAAGAGCTCCATGTGCCTCTATTGTGTCTTTCATTGCATGATATACTTCCTCAAGATTCTCGTACGTCGCTACAACGTCAATTGTGTCCTCAAGGGCATACTCCAGTGACCTGATCCTCGTCGGATAGTACATATCATATCTTTGCTCCCACCAGCGTTTCGAGGGCCCTTCTCCATAGTCTGTACCTCCATATTCCTCACATATCCGAGCACTCTCGCGCTCATCAATCTCATTTCTCTCTGGTCTTCCATCAAAGCCAAGAAGAAGCATACAATGCCCTTCTGGAACATCGGTATGCCGAGCCACAAATATGGCCGTCTCTTCAACATCGTAGAACCGCACAATCGATGGCGTGATTCCCTCTCGGAATATCAGTCGGATTGCCTCAATACCACTGTGTACATCGGGGAATGCAAACGATTTGAAACGTCGCTCATGTGGGACAGGAAACAACTGGAGCGTGGCCTCGGTTATCACTCCAAGTGTTCCTTCAGAGCCGATGAATAGCTGACGTAGGTCCGGACCAACTGAATGACGGGGCACTGCCTTGGTTTGGATGATGCTACCGTTCGGCAAAACAAACTCAAGTCCTAGAGTGAGATCCTCTATCTTCCCGTAAAGGGAGGACAATGAACCGGCTGAGCGTGTTGCGACGAAACCACCGACATTTGAAGCCCTCAATGAGGTTGGAGTGTGACCGGTCGTATAGCCATGGCGATTCACTTCTTCTTCAAGGTCGATTCCAACCATTCCAGCTTGCACTCTTACGAGGAGAGACTTGTGATCAATCTCTATAATGCTGTTCATCCGCTTGAGATCGAGCTGGATACCTCCATAGATGGGGAGAGTTCCCCCACTGACACCAGCGCCTCCCCCAACTGGGGTCACAGGTACTTTGAGTCCGTTGGCAATCTTGAGAACTCTTGCGACCTCTTCGGTAGTCGCCGGAAACACGACCATGTCTGCAAGAGGCAACGGTTCACCATCCCGAATCTTTGTTGCGCTCAATGACCAGGCATCATGCGCGTTCAGAACCATGTCGGTTTCTTGAACCGTGACATGGTCATCACCGACAACATCTGTTATTCTTTTGACAAGCTGGGCCTTCTTTTTGGCTGAAATCAAGGTTCTCTCACTCCTTCTTAGATAGTCGCTGAGCGATGAATACCGTCAGGTCATCGACCTCGACGGAGCTGCCTGTCTTGAAGAGTCTGCTCTCGATATGCGCCGTACACAGTGGACACGGCGTTACTACTTTCTGCGCTCCAGTCCTTTCAATTGCGGCAAGGTTCTCTTCAACGACGGCATCGGCTACGTCACTTGCATGGTAGGCAACTAGACCGCCACCACCACAGCATGAGTCTTCAGCGTCAGAAATCGAAACTTTCACTCCCGGAGCAACACCAAGAATGCTAATCGCATGATTCATGATCTGGCGCGAAGTGTGCCTTATGAGATGACAGGGATCGTGCACCGTTACTTTCACATCACTGAACTTGCGACCGGTCTTGAATGCCTCTTCAAGTCGCTGCAAACCAATCACTTCTACGAGGAAATCGAGCATATGATAGATGGAAACTCCCCATTTGTCACGCACACTGATATCCGAGAGATTCGAGGTGCATCCCGCGCACGTGGTAACCACCTTCTTCACCCCAAGCTCTTTCAGTTGACGCTGTAGGGTGTCAGCAAGAGTCCTTCCCGTTCTGTCGTCACCCATAAGACGTGAAGGTAGGCCGCAGCAACTCATCTCCTCCATCAAGGTAAAGTCTACGTCGAAATAGTCAAGCACAATCTTTGCAGCCTCTCGGACCTCCTGAGCTCGCTCTTCAGCCTGGCACCCGGGGTAGAACAGGATCTCCGAACTCTTCGCTACTCGATCAGGAACATGTGGTAGCCCCAGACGTTCCAATCTCATGTCACGACTCTCATTCTTCTCTTCAACATCATCCCAGGGTTCGAAAGCGAGATTGTACTTGATAATGGTTTCACGTACCATGTGGAGCCCTTTCGGAACCAGATCAGGTCTGTGTTCGAATATGCTGGTACGGACGATGTTCACAACTTCCGGAATGTCGACGTTCTTGGGACATACCTCTCTACAAGTTCCGCAGCCGGTGCAAAGATAGACGACATCGCCTGTTGACCAGAACTCTGGGGGCGAGCGGGTCAATTCAGATGCAATGCTTCTCGGACCAGAAAAGCGATCCACACCCACTGCAGCTACAACAGGACAGTGATTGATGCAGAGTCCGCAGCTTATGCAGCGTTCCACCGATCTGATGGTGTCAAGTTCATCTTCGTGAAACGGTGTGATTCTCTCCTCCTTCAGAGTCTTCCTTACGAACTCGTAGGCCTCTTCTTCTGTCACGCTAGCCCACCTCCTTCACTATGCCCTTCGCGTAGTGCCCTACAGCATAGCCCATGCTCAACGACACACCAAGTCCGCTCTTCTCAGATGAGAAGCTGTGCCCAGCCAAGACCGAGCCAGCACAGAAGAGATTCTCAGCAGCGTACTCGCCCTCGTGATCTATCGGCCGAAATGCTGCATCAACACTCAGTCCTGAGCCCAAGAAAGGCTGTCCTCTGGGACTTAGTGCCAGAGTGTTGGTTTGCCGCAGCGGTAATGCTTCAGCGGCTGAATAGAACTCCCCGGTCACCGCCATCAGACCAAATACCGTTTCACGGAAACCGTTCCTATCGCCTGCGATGCCTCCTCCGATGAATTTCCCGGTGGCCAGAACGACCGCCTTCGGCCTGACTTCAAGACTTCTTCTAGGACTTCTTGCCTTGACCTTTGTCACCTGACGTCCTTCTATCGAACCGGAAACGACCTCATGGCCGATCAGGAGTCTTCCTCCTGCTTGAAGGTACATGTTGTCGAGGGCTTTCTGAAGCCTCAACCCAGGAACAGAAGGAGGAAACGCAAGAAGCTCGAACACTGTAGATCCAAGCTCTTTCTGTAGCAGTTTTACATTCTCAACCGAGGATTCAATTCCCAGGACTGGAGGGAGAGCGACATGTGTGGCGCCCAGTTGGTCGACGTGCTTCTTCAGAGCGTCCACTAGTTCTGCAAGAGAAGAATCGTGATCAAAATGCCTAGCTAGCTCAATTGAGGACACATTGTACTGTTTTCCGTGTGGTGCGATGTCAACGATACAATGTCCAACTTTGTGCGGAGGTTCCCTCCTCTGCATCTGTCGCTCAAGGAATGCCTTCGAAGCGACCGACGGATGGAAATCTGGATGACCGCGGAAGCCAGCAAACAGAAGGACACTGTCGTCCGTTTCCGTTAAACCTCCGTTCCACATTGTTTCCTGAACCAGACAAGTTGGCTTGGTGGTTCCGAGAACTGTAATTGGGGATATGTTGGATTCAAAACTTCCATACAATGGTGCGATGGAATCATTCAGCTTGTCCTGTAGCCACTCAATCGGAGCCCTTACACTCTCAATGACCCTTGTGAGGATGTTGTCCGTCTGTGGTTCCTGAAAGGCAAACATTCCATACGGATGAAACGGGTGTATCTCTGTGACTAACTGTAGACCTTCAATAGGTGTAGAGAAGGGAATCAAAGTCGCTGGAAGGTATCCCATGACGTCTACCGCGCCTGATGAGTGTGCTGTGGCACCTTGGCCTTTCCGGAGAATGAGCGTGTTCAATCCGTTCTCCGCAGCGATTGTTCCGGCAACTAGACCTGCCATTCCACCACCAATGACAAGAACTTCAACGTCCAGGTCCAACTACATCCACTCCTCCCACGGTTTGAGATCGTAGTCAACCTTCGCACGGTCGAGGTTCCCGACACATGCGTAGATGCCCTGCGTCAATTCCTCTTGCGCCAGTTGCTCACCTCGAATAGGTTGGCGTATACCCTTCCACCTTTCTGCCCGGAAGTCTAAGATATCGACTTGAAAGTCTTCGCCGCTGAGTTCGAACTCTTCAGCCAATATGGCGGCAGCTTTGTATGTACAGAACGTCGCTTGACAAGGCCCGGTGCCTAGACGCACCCTGCGTCTGATGTCATTCAGAGTCTGAGGAAATTCCTCCCTAATGGTATAGCGTATCTCTGCTTCCAAGATAGGCTCGCAAGTGCACACTGTAGTCTTCCATTCGGGAAAATCCTGTGTCAACTCTAGAACCTTCATCATTTCCGTTCCCCGCCGAGCCCGCATCCTCTCCAGAGTGTGTTGAGGAATGCCATACTTAGTTGATAGCGGCAGGATGTCGACGTCATCCTCGTTGCCCGGCAGAGGTTTCTCGTGAGTTTTGCACTTCCTGTCAACATGCAGCTTTTTACATACGAGGTCAGTCGCCGCTTCCGCCATGTGTCTACACACCACCAGCTTACCGCCTGTGAAGCTCACAAGTCCAGAAACACCTTGAGATTCATGATCGATGATCTCATAACCTCTGGTCACCTCTCCCTCAGGAATCTTCCATATCGGTGCTAGTGGTCTGACACCTGCCATTGTGCGGATGATTCTTGCTTCTCTGATAGAAGGAATAACCCATTCCATGCTTTGCAGAAGATACTCGATCTCATCGTGAGACGCGACAAGTGTATCAGGATCTTCCCAAGTGTCAAGCGCCGTCGTTCCCAGTAGCGTTGTGTTCTCGTGCGGGAATAGATAGATCATCCTCCCATCGACGGCTTTTGTGATGATTCCTACGTTCACCACACGTCGATCCAGGATTACATGAGCACCCTTGTTCATTCTGATTTCTAGTTTCGCTCCTGCGAGTGAAGCGATCTTGTCAGCCCAAGGTCCACCCGCATTGACTATCGTCTTGGTCTTGACACGCTCAACCTCACTAGTAACTCGATTGTAAAAGCTTACAGCATCAATCTTCTCTCCCTGTTTGGTGATCTCAACTACTTCGCAATAGGTGCGAATCTCCGCACCATGCGTCTTTGCGTCAAGAGCCTGAAGAAGGCATAGGCGGAATGGATCAATGAAGAACTCCTCAAAGTACATGCTAGAGATTATGCTGGGATTCAACATCGGCTCAATCTTCATCGCATCTTCAGGTTCAAGAAACAAGACAGGGGGAACATCTCGAGTTTCTGCACGCTTTGAATACTCTGCAGCGAAGTTCCCTCCGGTTGAAAGATCACTTAGTTCTAGAATAGGCGTCAAGATTGGGTTCTTCATTATGATGTGTCGTGCAATCCTGTTGAGATACACAACCTCCTCAGAACACATGTCGACGATTTCAGGTTCATCCATATACTTCAGTCCCGAAGATATCATTCCTGCAGAAGTGCCGACTGTGGCAGATGCGATGTCGTCGCGTTCAAGTAGAAGCGTCCGTAGACCTCTCATGGCACAGTCCCGCGCAACAGCCGTACCCGTACTTCCGCCGCCAATCACAACCACATCAAAGTCTGAATCACTCATTCCAATCACGACCTCTGAGTGCTCCTCTCTCTGACCTCCGAATCCTGTCAATCAATAGTGTGCGAGTAATGTGGATAGTTCAGACAGTAGGAGTTTCTCAAATGTCCGGTATTTATCTTCGTAGAGTGAAGCATTCTCAGGTACGGGCTGCCTCTTCTCTTCAACATGAAACATGTTTCCGATTGCTTCATTGAAAGAGCCATAGACACCTGATCCAACGGCAGCCAGCATTGCCGCCCCGATGACAGTGGAGTCTCTCGACCTTGGAAGAACAACGGTCTTGCCAGTGCAATCGGACATGATTTGACGCCAGAGTGGCGAGTTCGCACCACCGCCATCGATTCTTAGCTCCTCAAATTCCTGATCCAGCATCTCTTCCATGGTTTTCACATAGAACTGGATGCCGTGCCCGTTTCCCTCCATGATGGCTCTTGCTACATGGGACTTTGTATGCTCGAAACCGAGGTTGTATAGTATTCCCTTGGTGAATGCCATAAAAGGGAAGAAG
>JBHLRV010000070.1:0-7077 GCA_048882205.1 Candidatus Thorarchaeota archaeon
GGTGTCCTCTGGGCCCTCAATCGTTGGCGTGACATTCTCATATGCCGTAACAATCACAACATGTTCGGTCGGCTTGCTGTTCTGGTCTGTTGCAGTGAGTTGGACTTCGTACTGGCCAATCTGAAAGCTAGGAACAGCATCTGTGAGATTGAAAGTGTATTCGTAGGGTGTGACATTCCAAGATTGTGAGGCTTTCTCTACACCGTTGACAAGCACACTAATCTCACTCGGATACTCATCCTCGAGGTTCCATGTCAGAGTGACATTTGTTTCCCAGAGAAGCACATCAAAGTCGCTTGGGCCAGTGACGATTGGAGCCCGAATATCATAGGAAACATCCGTCAGGTTGTAAGCGTGCGGACTAGCTCCGATGTGAACGCCGACATAGGTAATGCTCACGTTGATGTAAGTGATGGGGAGGTCTATGAAGAGAACAGTTCCATTTGAGGGCGTGGTCTGTGCCCCAACCTGTGTTCCATCGTAGAACGTGACATTCACCAGGACTCCTTCAATCGCAGCATGGCTCGTTTCCATGTATGCGAAGACTTCGAGATCATAGTAGTCAGAGTCGCCAGCGATTTGACTGAGCGTTTGGCGGGAGAACTTCTGCGTCCCATTACTCTGGAAGTCGCCCTCTACAATCACCGTACCCAAGTAGTCACCAGAGGGCACAATGACCTGCCACTTGTACTCGTCTTCAGGAATATCCCACAGACTGACATTCCCGTTGGCACCCAAAGTGGTTTCAGAGTAGATTGAGCCATTGACCTCGAAGACAACTGTGAAATTGAGACCTTCTGCAGGCGCATCATTGATGTCTAGAACTGTTGCCTCCAAATCATCGTCATCGTCGTCCCAATCGATGTTGCCAACCTTGACACTAGCAGTCGCATCTGGACCATCTGACACAATAGTCCCTGTTTCGAACTCTGAAGGGTCAAAGCCACCCAGAGCCACCTCAAGGGTGACATTCCAAGTGTAGCTATTCTGTGGCACGTCCAGGAACTCGCACCTACCGTCTGCCGGGCTAGTCAGTTTGGACTGGTAGAGTGAGGTATTGGCGAAGTAGAGAGAAACATTTGCGTCGCCGATTATGTGGGTGTAATTGTAGACATGGAAGATGAAGTCATCATCATCATATTCTTTGTCAAGGTTGTCAACCACATCTGTCACAATGAGATTGGTGTCTGCCAGCGTTGCTGGAGATTCATTCACACGAACAGTCTCACGCGGCACTTGCGATACTGGAAACAGCGCGCCAGCGAGGATTATGAAAGCTAGCAGAACTGCGAATGTTCGTCGTGCAACGCTCATCCCGTGTCACTCACTAAATGCTCGATAGGACATTTCCAATGCCCATCTCTCAAGTTGGCGGCGTCGAACCTTCAGGCTGCATAAAAGGGTTTTCATGTAATGAGTAGTGTATCACGAGAAAGACTAGTGATGTTCATGCCTGAGGGATAGAAGAAATAGAATGGGAACGTAGACTCATGTATGTCAGTGTTCCGTAAGGCGCACATTAAAGAGCAGGATTCCACAGCGCCTCCGACCTAGTTAACGCATGTTTTCTAACTGCACTGATGAAGGAGTCGAGAAGGATGAATGATGACGAAGAACTACTCAGTGAAGTCGAGAAGCGATTTCTAAGAAGACACTGGAGAATGACGATTGTATTTGCTGTGGTCTTTGTAGTAGCTGTGATTGCAGCACTGCTTGTCTTTCTCTGGGTAGTGGGAAATGCGCAAACAACAGGGCTGGTGCCAGCTCTGCTTGGACAATGGACAGTTGGCTATCTTATCACGTTTATTCTGCATGTGATCTTTTGGGAACTTGCGTTTGTGGTAAGTTGGCTGATCATAGTTGCTGCGGCAATCTACTTTCTATGGTACAAACAACTTCCAGAAGAGGAGCGGGCGGAATGGCCTAAGCGTGGTAGGCGCGAAGAAGGCGATGCTATAGGGTTCTTTGTTGCCGTGTTTTGGTTGATCATTGTATGGATAGATGGCAGGTGGGACCGTGCCTTTGAAGCATGGACACTTGATGAATGGGTGTATTCATGGATAGCTGCGATCTTCTGGGTCTTCCTCGTCTTCGGCATTCCCGTGGCGATATACTTCCTGTGGTGGATAAGCAAGGAAATGAAAGAGGAACCCCAGCGTTCCACTGAAACAGTTGAAGAAGTTGCAGACGAGCCTTCAGAAGTATAATATGGACTAGAGTGAGCACCCTCCTCATAGAAGAGGAGGGTGAGCACCTCACTCCCAGTAGTTCATACAATGCCAGGTCTATGATCCAAGAGCGTAGATTCTACCTGACCTGCATGGGAGCCCTGATAGAATCCATCACCGTAGCTGCTTGGCGGGCTGTTCTTTTGAAGCCTAGATAGCTGGTGCTGGTTAGAATCGTCCGGCAGTCGTTTCTTCAGTAATTGGTGACAAAGTGTGCATTTGTGGACTGACACTTGCTTCGACAAAACAATGCATATGCAAGGAATACCTGAAGAAGAAACCATCATGAATGGTGCTCCAAGGTGCGGCCTGTAGATCTTGAGCATTTGACCATACTAGAAAGGGTTTGCACAATGACAAGAATAAGAATAACCGTATTGAAGAAATTCAATCCAAAGGATGTCTTTGGTCATGAGGTCACATTTCCAAGAGGGGAAATAGTACCCACTTGCTATGTTTTTGATGAAGGGGAGGAATTCATCGTAGAGAACATGGAGAAGCCTGAGAAATTCTGCGGATGGGGTTGGAAGACTGTGGCACAGGACATAGAGATTCTAGACTCAGGCGATGATGTTTCTTGGACGGAACCTGGAGTGATATACAGCAGTTGCACAGACGGTGCAAGGCCAGTCTGTTTCAAGCTAGAAAGAATAAGCGAATAGGTGATGAGGATGCCAAGCAAAGTAAGAATAACAGTGGTCAAGCAGTTCCTACCGAAGGATATCTTCGGGCATGACTTCACGCTAGTTTCCGGTAGAGAAGTGACCAATTGCTCTCTCAAAAAGGGGGCCGAGTTCATTTCAGATGGAACGGGGAATATGCCAGAAGGATTCTGTCCCCACGCCTGGACTAGCGTCTTCAAGAATGTACATCTTCTTACATGGGGAGGCGGATACTCTGAAAGCATCGGGGAAGGACTGGCTTTTGGTGTCTGTTCTGATGGTTTGAGACCAGTAGTCTTCAAGCTAGAGAGAGTAGAGACTGATTAGGGGAACTTCTTCCTGAAGAAGAAGTCTTGCGTGGGTCTTGTGAACTTGTTTCATCTCAAATTGAGAATTATCGCAATGTTCGCATCAGAGTCTATCTTTGGTTCAATCATTCCGTTACTCGACGTGAACAGAGTAGTGACACCCGGACCATGACCTGAGATTACACAATCACTATGTACGACAATGCCGACGGAAACTGCACCTTCCTTGTAGATTCTCCCGAATGAATGATCTGCGTCCAAGATTGCGACTAGATCTCCAAACCTCAGACTATCAAGACCATATTCCTCTTTTGTGCCCTCGTCGAATAACTGAATGTCGTAGTCACCCGAATATGATTGAGATTGTCCAAGTCCAGAACCCATTATCTTCGCTGGAACTCTGTGTGTCACCGGGATTCCTAGTTTCCCATCATGGTCCTGGAGCTTCATCTTCGATAGGAATCCTGGATCCAAGTTCATGACCTTCACCTCAGGAAAGTCAGGGAGTTCCAACCCAAGACCATATGCTTTCACTTGCATCTTGTCGCCAATCACAAGTTTATCCATTACTTCCTCCGAGAAGTCCACCATTACGTGTTCAATGCCACCATGTTTTCCCACGACAGTGCCCTTCTCACCTTTTGCTTCGCCAGTTACGACCGAAGCTACATTGCCCACACATGAGAGGATGTTGAGTGATGTATTGGCGGCTTGCTTGAAACGCGGGTCATTCTCCTTGTTCTCAATACTCACGCCAGGCTCGACATGGTCTGCCTGCCAACCAGTGGCAGGGTCTCCCACTCTGATATTATAGGTGATTCCCCCGGTCCCTGGCAGGACAACTGGCTTTCCATCGTAGGTAATCCTGTAGGCGGAACTTGTGGCAGGACTAGCTATTTCACCCATGACTGATATTTTCACGAGTTTGTCTTCGTTTGTCTTGACCTTCACTATCTAATCAACTCGAAACCACTGGGCGGAGTCTGATAGATAAGAGTGACGATTGGCGCCTGCGTTCAGACCCTCTTCTCCAACCAAGCGAACATGTCAGCCATGACCTCTTCTCCCCCAGGGTCTTCAAAGGGCTCATGATAAAGACCAGGATACATCTTGAAAGTCTTGTCCTCTGAAGATATCCCGTCAAAGAACTCCTTGTTCTGCTCGGGCACCAATATCAGATCCTCTCCTCCTTGTTGAATGATGACAGGAATCCGAATCTTCACAGCAGAGTTGAAGCCATCGGCTCTTGCCTTCAGACCCTCAGCACCAAACCTTGGTGTAACTAAATCAAATCGGAGAGGGTCCTCTTTGTTCCTTTTCACAACTTCTGGGTTGCGAGACAGCAGGTCGAGATTGAGTCCAGTGGTGAAGTGCCTCTTGGCGTTAACCCTTGAAAGTAGCTTCATGAGGGCCCTTGTACCGCCGCCAATTTCAAGCCTTTCGGAAACTGCTGGGAATGGGATGATAAGTCCATTCACGTTGTCCTGATACTTGACCGCGTACCGAATCACCCACAGTCCACCCAGAGAATGGCCGTACATGAATGTAGGAATCCCTTCAAATCGGTCCTGCATCTGAGCCACAAGGTTGTTGATGTCCTCAGTGTACTCGTTGAAGCTCTCGACATGTCCCTTGAGTCCGTCGAAGTGACCAAAGCCTCGCATGTCAGGTGCCATGAACGCGTAGCCCTTGTCAGCAAATGACTCACCTAAGAAAGACAACAGACCACTGTGCGACCCCAGACCGTGTATGCCAACCACAAGTGCACGAGGCTCGCTATCCGGAAGCCATCCGCGCATGAACATCTTCTTTCCGTCATACCCAAGATACTCGCCTTCCTCAGTCTTCATCTCCTTCTCACCATGGAAACTCCTGATGCATATTGGCAGCTGTCAGATAAGTAGTTCTATCCTTTCTCAGAATGCTGGATTATCGCTAGTAGTTCCAGATGATGAGCAACGACTTCTTCAGTACGATTTGACAATGAGGAATACAAGGCGGTATGGTGCAAGTCTTTTGCATTTGTTGAATCTATTACAAGATGAAACCGAATTCGACTCTTTGAGGATCTGTGGAGTAGGACCAATTTGAGCGCAATTCATCGATTTGTCCTAAAGTCTTCACTCTTCCGTAAGTAGAGTCATGACCAAAGAATCAACGTCCGTATACTGTCATTGTTGAACGAAAGCAAAGAGGCAGATTCTTGTGCTCTTCTGATTAGCAAATCACTGTTAGACTCCTGGTGAAGTGAATTGGTTGCTGTTGAGGTTGACAGGACAAGATGTGACGCGTGTGGAACCTGTGTCGACGCTTGCCCGTCAAGTGTACTGGCCTTAGAAGTTGTAGGAAGTACTGAAGTTGCAATGGTTGATGATCTGGAAAACTGCTGTGCGTGTGGAGCCTGTGCAATCAAATGTCCTAGACAAGCCATTGCAGTCACCGGTTACGAAATGTTGAAGGTAGAAACACCTCCAGAATACCCACCAGAAGACGGTAGGTACTTGCGGGGCAACGACTACTCGCCGGTTGCAGTTGTAGCAATTCTCGATACTGACGACGATAAGATTCCACCTGAGTTGGCTCAGCTGGCAACGATTGCAGTGGAGGCTGGGGCTGCATTGGCCGGGACACTTCAGACAGAGAATCTTGGCATTGAGAAGATTGTGGCCAACATTGTAGCAAATCCGAACATTAGGTTCATCGTTTTATGCTGGCGAGAAGCCCATGGACATAGTCCTGCAGAAGCGCTTCGCTGTCTAGTTGAGAACGGAGTTGCAGATGACAAGAGAAGGACCATCATTGGTGCGACTGCCCCAACTCCATATGTTGCGAATATATCTCATGAAGCAATTCAGAGGTTTCGCAAGCAGGTGAAGATTGTGAACCTGATCAGAGACGATGATCCTTCCCATGGAATGCTGCCAAAGAACGTGAGAGAGGCCGTACACGCTTGCATTCAAGAGAAACCTACTGAATTCGGAGCGTACGTCCTTTATGACCCCGGCGCATGGCCTGAGCCTCCGATATGTGAGAAGCTCTCGATGCGGCTAGCTGAGCCCTGGCGTCCTGAGTTGACTCCTGAAGAGCATAGCATTTTGGAGAGAATGAAGCAAGCTGGAAAGAAGCAGACTGATGTGTCAACCACCGAAGTTGAACGTCTGTCGCAGAGAATTGAACAAGAGGATGAGATTCTATTAGACCTACTTGGGTTGAAACGTAAGTTGGACGATGAAGAAGACCAAGCTAATGAAATCGACCCGAGGAAGAGCAAGAAGAAGCGGTAGGGACTTGGGCCAACATTATGGAGATGGTATTGGGATGAATACAGAACCCGGAAGAATAACTCGTCTTTGGCTGACAATGGTTGAAGTGTCAGACATGGACAGGGCAGTTGAATTCTATCATGGAGTTCTCGGCCTGCCGATAGCATTGGATGCGAGAGCGTTCAACCATGTTGAGGTCGGTCCGGACGAGCCAATGGCGAAGATAGGCCTGCACGCCACCGGCAAGAAAACAAGCAAGACGACACGGACTGGGGTAGTCTTCGATACCGACGACATATACGCGCTTTGTGAGCGATTGAAGAGTCATGGAGTTGTGTTCACACAAGAACCCACTGTGATGCCTTGGGGAAGCATGGTTGCGGACTTCCTGGATCCTGACAATAATGAACTTGAAGTTGTTCAGGATGAAGAGCATTACTCGAGGCAGTATGGTAGATAGCTCCTCCGAAGATGGAAGTTAGCTTTCTACCAACCAAAGAACAAGCTATGAAGTTCTCTGCAAAGTGTGGTGCCCCTGCCATCCATCCCGTTTCATGGGGGCCCTCTTAGGACAGCTCACTAATTAACTTGAGAGCTTCATCCTCAGATATTCCCA
>JBHLRV010000071.1:0-2979 GCA_048882205.1 Candidatus Thorarchaeota archaeon
CCCGAGATTGGTGCAGATGATGTCTGGAAGATGGTTGATGGCCTCGGTCAGAACTTGACCGGCGAAGGCCTTCTTATAGCGGATTTGGACTCTGGAGTTGACTGGCGACATCCTGACCTATGGTTTGCCGACGGAGGAGAGTACGATTGGCTGGATGAGTTCTCACCAACGGGTCCAACTAACGGGTCTGACGCCATTGACCTTGACGACAACGGAGCCCCCACCTCAAATGAGATTCTTAGGTGGATAGACATCGATCTTGACGGCACACTCAACGCCTCAACCGATTGGATTTGGAACGATGCAATAGGAAACGACTCCGTTATACAGGCAAGTGAGCCGTTTTTCGTTGTCAATGACACGAACTCCAATGACGCGCTCGACTTAGGAGAGAAGCTCATCAGGCTGTCGACACCCAAGACACGGTACATTGTGGAGATGGATGGGAATCCTCTTGACCCACAGCAACTTGTATGGGAACGAGGAGTGAACCTGACATCGAGCACTCATAACGACACAGACGGGCACGGCACTGCTGTTGCAGGTATTCTCCTTGGTGGACAACTAGGATATCGAGAGTATGTTGGAGTTGCTCCCGATGCAGAACTGATGATGATCAAGGTATTTGGCCAAGACTACACATATCTCTCGTTGGACGAGGGACTGTTTTACGCTTGGCAAAATGGTGCGGATATCATCCTGATTGAGGTCGGAAAGTGGTGGGAGGAGTTCTTAGATGGATCTTCGGTCCTCGAGGGTCTGATTGATACCATAGTGCAGGACGGTATTCCGGTGATTGCTCCTAGCGGAAACCTCGGGGGAAAGGACAAACATGCGAAGGCCTCTGTTCCCGCTCCTTCCCCAGGCCACATCATGAGCTTCAGTGTACCTTGGTCGCCGAGTGAGATCCAGCGAGTGAAAATCACTATTCTCACAGTGAATGATACAGACTTCATGAATGCGAACTTTACTGTCGGCGTCCCCGCCGGGGCGGCTCCCCCACTTTCATACACACTGCTACATCCCAACTATGGTCACAGAAACTGGGGTATGGACTTTGATCCCGGGACTGGTGTGAACTTCCAGTCGTACATTCTCAACTCTAGTCGTGGAACCAAGATGATGTACATCGAGATGTGGAAAAGCGGGGGCTTGCCTAACTCTCCTCCGTGGCCGTTCTATGAACTCAACATCACCCTAGCAGATAGTGCAAATGTGCAATGCTACATTGCAGATGACCAGACCTCTTGGACGGGAGGTGCAGTCTGGGTTACGGACATGAGCAATGATTATCTCATTGTACATCCGTCAACGGCCGATAGTGCTCTGAGTGTTGCGTCTTACCACACGAGAAATCTCTTCGTCGCCGCTGTTGGAGATATTGCATCATACTCTGCGATTGGTCCACGGATTGATGGAGTGGCGAAGCAGGGAGTAGCTGCACCAGGAGGGTTGGACATCATATCCGACTATTCGAATGATTCCTTCTGGGACAGCAGTTGGTTTGCGGGTCCGAGCCAAGAATTGCCTTTGAACCCCATGTTCGGTGGTTACCGTCTGTTTAGCGGCACTAGTGCGGCTGGTCCGCATGTGGCTGGCGGCGCGGCACTAATGCTCCAGCTTGACAGTACAAGGGGAACTGAAGTGGCACAGATTATAAAGTCTACTGCCGCGAGTGATGGTCTTACAGGCGCTGTTCCTAATCCAACCTGGGGCGCAGGAAAGCTGAATGTCACGGCCGCTGTCTTATACATGATGACAGATACATCTGGTCCATCAATTGGTTCACCAACTCGTGATCCGACGGCCCCCACTCCCAATGATGATGTTGAGATCAGTGTCGGGGTCAATGACCAGACAGGTGTTGACACGGTGATCCTTGAGTACTACAATGGCACACACTGGAACAACATCACAATGGTGTGGAATGGGACTCACTACGTAGGCGACATTCCTGCGCTGCCCGAGGGAACCTCTGTGACCTACCGCATACACGCTAATGACACTCTTGGCTTCTGGTCGACTTCCGCAGACTACTCCTACACCTCCCAGACTGGTGGTACGACTACAACCACAACTACTACCACAACAACTGGTACAACGACTCCGACAATTCCCGAGTTTCCGGACTATCTCATGTTAGCGTTGATGCTTGGGGCAATCTTGGTGCTGATTGTCATAGGTGTGGCTGTTTCACGTAGACGGGGAAAATAGGCCAGCAGAGTCCGCGATGAAGAACCTGCAGTTCTGAGCGGCCAGCTGGCTGCAGGTGTCTTGAGATGCGCTTATATGAGATGAGATTCTAGCGAGCCTGAGAGTAGACAGGCAAAAGGGACAGTTCATGAAACATCTCGGTGGTTTTGAGCTCCGAATGGAGCGAAGGTTCGGCTTCTCTACTAGGCGAATCCCAGTGGAGGTTCTGGTTGATCAGGAGAGTACCACAGTGGTCCTTGACTGTGGATGCTGCAAAGAACTACTAGAGAACAAACTGCCAGGAGGCATCCTCATACCCATTGCTTCTGCCCTGAAGTCATACTTCGAGAGTCATGGCATGAGAAACGTAGATGTCAGTGTGACTGGAACGTTGATGCGAAGAACGTACAAAGGCGTCGCTGTCGAGAAGATGGTTCCAGAGATGAAGAGCAAGCTAGAGAATGCAGTTTCAAGGTTCACAAGGAAGAGGAGGGGCCCATTAAAAGCCCGTGTTTGAAGGTCTATCCGATTCGCTTTTGCGCAAACGTACTACCGGGAAAAGAAGACGGCTGGCTTCAGATGAGGACTGATACTGCTAGAACAGAAGATGGGGACGCTGGCCAGAGCCAAAGACTTGGTGCCCTATTGGGCATTGAGGTCCACCCTCTCTTTTGTGAACGTGAGTGGTGCTCCAAAAAGCGGGAAAAGGACGCCGTTCTCTGAACACTGGGTGAGAGCCGAATCTCCACACATGAGGACATTCGGATTGGCGAACGAATCCCGCTC
>JBHLRV010000071.1:3079-7060 GCA_048882205.1 Candidatus Thorarchaeota archaeon
GACCTTCGATAAGAAAGGTCGATTCAAGTCAGCGGTGTCATCCAATGGAAAGATCTGAGATTCGCTTCACAAGAGAATGGAGCTACGGAAAGGTAACGCAGTGGGCAATGCTGACCGTCGCCCTAATGATTCTTCAATTAGGTACTGGTGGACCCTTCTTGCCGCACGTGGCCGCAATTGCGGCAGCTATAGCGACATTTGTGACAATCGTCATCCTTCTTATCGTGCAGTTCGGCAATTCAGTACTCACATTGGCCACACTTGGCGGCATACTCGTAGGCATACTTCTCTCTCTTGGGGTGCTGATGGGCGGGTTCTTCCTGATGACTATGGTTGCCATTGTGCTACTAGGCGGGACGCATTGGATTGCAGTTCTAGTCCCCGGAATTGCACAGTTTCTGGGACACTACTTGGTGCTCTTTTTATCGTTCATTATAGAAGTCAGCCTGACAAGATGGAACCTGGACTTCATCACAAGAGCTCTAGACATTATCCAGACTCCACAATCCGAAATCTAGGTTGGCATGGAGTCAAAGGGACCACAGAACCCCGACAGGCTGATACATCAAAGACTTGCCTGAATATTCTACAACCGCATAACTTTAAAGGAATTGGAAATCTAGTGGACCGAAGTCCGGAGATGTCCTAATAGAGGTGTACTGAGTGAACGGAATCAAGATAGCAATCGTTGGCGTCGGCAACTGCGCAAGCGCCTTGGTCCAAGGCGTGGAATACTACAAGGATGCTAAGGCGAACGGAGAACTTGTAGGGCTAAGTCACCCAGACTTCGCAGGCTATCATGTGAGAGATATCCAGTTTGTGGCTGCCTTCGATGTGGCCGAGGGCAAGGTCGGAATTGATTTGTCCGACGCAATCTTCGCATCACCCAATAACGTGATGCGTTTCGCAGAGGTGCCGAAGACCGGAGTCAAAGTGAAGAAGGGTCCAGTCTTGGACGGCGTTGATGATATGCTGAAAGCACTAGTCAAGGTTTCTGACGCCGCAGTGGTCGATGTTGTCAAGACACTTCGGGAATCTGGATCTGAAATCGTAGTCAACTTGCTGCCCGGTTCTGCTGAGGAGGCTACCAAGTTCTATGCCGACGCATGCTTGAAGGCGGGATGTGCTTTCATCAATGGTACACCAATCCCCATCGCCTCTGATCAGGAATGGAGTAAGAGATACGAAGAACAGGGTCTACCTCTGGTTGGAGATGATATTCAGGACCAGCTTGGCTCAACGGTACTACACCGCAATCTTCTCCAACTCCTTGTGGCACGTGGTGTCAAGGTCGATAAGAGCTACCAGCTGGATGTCGGAGGGGGCGCCGAGTCGCTTGACTCACACTACCGTGGTCGAACGAGGAAGCGTGGGGTAAAGAGTAGCGCAATCAGTCAGGATCTTCCCTATGATGCTCCTTTGGTGGCCGGATCTTCAGACTATGTGCCATTTATGGACAACAGTAGAGAATCATACTTCTATATCAAGGGTCGACAGTTCGGCGGCGCGCCAATCAAGTTTGACATACGCGTGGAGGTCACCGATGGTCCAAACGCCGGACCGATTCTAATTGACGCTATTCGTGGAACAAAGCTGGCCTTGAAGAGGGAATTGGCTGGTTCTCTAGAGTCGTTATCTGCGTACGGTTTCAAGATGCCACCGACTCCGACAACCATGTACAGAGCAGAGCGTTGGGTTGAGGAGTTCTTGCTGGGCAAGAAGAAGCTCTGATTAGATTAGCCGTGGGCCTTAACATAGTCCGTGATCAGCTTCTTCAGCTGCTCTATCTTAGTGACTATCTTGAACTCTGTTTCATTACCTATCTCTTCCAGAGTTTCGTTGAATCCCACGACGTTGGCATAGTCTTTCATATGGTTCTCTCGGACGGCCTTCTTCCTTGCGGCAGGGTCGTATACGACAATCAAATTCTCAGGCTCAAAGTTGATGACAAGACTGCGGTTTAGGTACTGTACCTTTCGACATTTGGGACACTGAACTCTGTTCGCTTTCCCTGCCTTCAGATTCCTCAAGAGATCACGGTCCTCTGATAGGTCAATGTGGTCAATGACGTCCGCTTCATACACATGCTTGCACTTGACACACTTTACTTCAGTTGCGCTCCTTCCGGCCATCGAATCACCTGAGCTGGAATCGTAGCTCATGTGTGAGCCACTTAAGATTTGCTACAGCTGCCCGACGAGGTGAAGATTGAGTCTAGCGATCTGCTTCTGAAGAGCTCTCCTCATCTGAATCGAGAATCTCGTCTTCAATTGATTCTTGGTAACTGTCTGTTTCTTCCCCTTCCGTCCTTCTCTTGAATACTACCCCTAAGATAATTGCGGTGAGAGCTATTGACCCGAGAATCGAGGGTACTGAACCAAAGAATGCACTGACAGCTGAGGCTATTAGTGCACCAGGAATAGTTACTGCAACCTTCCCCAGGGAATAGCTGACGAGAAACTTTGGAATGCTATACTGAGTGAGACCACAGTATATCACAATCGGGTCGTCTGGGACAGGAGACCCAGCAGAGATGAGAAGTGCTATGGCACCCCATTTCTCAACTCTTTCTCTCTCGTAATCGATCTTTGTTATCATGTTTTCAGACAATACGACACGGGACCCCCTCATTGTAGCGTAAAGCGCAAGTTTGGACATCGTTGCAGACAGAGCAACGACAACTCCAACCTGAATTGCTAGTCCAACGTCCAACTGCTCCGGAAACATGAGCAGCATGGCGAGGCCGGCTAGGACCATATTGCTTGGACTAATGAAAGGAATCATGTTGACTATGAAACAAGCTAGGAAGAGACCCAGATACCCCTGCAGAATTAGGTCTATGACAATCTGTACTATGTCCTGCATATCAACTCAGCATCTCGCCACAGAGAATTAGGAGTGCACCTTGGCGACATGAACCATGCTAACGCCTTCAAGCGCCGCCAGCTCGTCGCGAAGTTCTGTTTCTGTATTTGTAAGCTGCCCGGGATTGAAATAGCATTCGTAGAAGCATCTTGTGCCCCGAAGGCAGACACCAGTTGAGAACAGCAGATCTACAAGGCCAGCTGACTTGAAGACTTGGGAGAGCTGAGTCAGAAAGTCATTTGTGAGCTTCTTTATCTCAACGGATAGGAAACGTACTTCTTGATCTTCGAGCGGGAATATCTTGATGAGACGGTCCTTGTGGACCAGCACCATAAGCCCATTCTTCGCGCCCATAGCTTCTCGGAACTGTGCTGGAAACTTCACAGTTTCATCGTCATTATACACCAGAACTCTGCCGGCGGTTGCTCCTTCGTAGTCCTCGGACATCATATCACCCGTTCGAGTTTCCCCAGACTCCGCTGAATGAAGTCTAACATTCTACGGTTTGAGAAACTCGAATATAAATAAAGCTCCAATATCTGCTTCTATAGACCGAACAGACGACCCCTGTCTTCTGAAACAATGAAAGGGTGGTTTTTGAGGAAACGCTCCGGACATACGCTCGAGTGCGCCAGTAATGACTGAGAACCGAGCGGCCCGTTCTGAAAGATATCGTGATGTAGCTGACCTTCGCGTTCAATACATGTGCGAGTATCGGCTACATCTTCGGCGAAAGCGAAGATACGGATCATCTGCTGAAAGCGTTCTTGGAATCCGCTTGCATCAGCAAGTCCCATTACAATCCAAGAAGGGACAGTCAGCTGGAAAAGCTATCAAGGTGTTGGTCATTATCCTAACGATCCTGGCGGCACTCCTCTGGGTTGCAGGATGATGGATATGGAGCCTTTTCTCGATCTGATATTCCTCTTCTTATTCGTAGGAGGGGTGCTGGCCATGATTCATTGGAAACTCGGAGGCGGCCTACTAAGTTCGTCCTCCAGACTGCTACGCGATGCAGAACTTGCTCGTTGGACGCTACGCGAGTTTCTTCATCTGAACTCGGAACGGAGGATTCCGGGCAAGTCCTTCATCTTCAGGGAACAGATCATTAGGTCC
>JBHLRV010000072.1:0-7026 GCA_048882205.1 Candidatus Thorarchaeota archaeon
GCTCCCTTCCAGGTCGTCTGGAATGTGACCAGATCATGCAACTTGAAATGTAAACACTGCTACGAGGAGGCAGGGGGTGAAACTCATGGTGAAATGTCGACCAATATGGCACTGAAGTGCATCGATGATTTGGCTGACGCAGGAGTTGTCTTCTTGGCCTTTTCTGGAGGTGAACCTACTCTGCGGCGCGACATTCTAACTCTAATTAGACGGGCAACTGACAGGGAAGTCTACGTTGCCCTGGCTACGAATGGTACAACACTCTCAAGACCACAGAAGGTGAGGGAGCTCAAGGAGGCGGGATTGAAGTTCGTGCAGATAAGTCTCGATGGAGCCACAGAGGAAACGCATGACGCCTTCAGAGGCGTACCTGGTGCCTTCAGAAAGACCATCAGTGGAATCAAGAACTGCGTCGCTGAGAACCTGTTCGTCGAGGTGGCAATGACAGTCACACGTCACAACCTTCCTGAACTCTCTAGTACAATGCAATTGTGTAGAAGTCTTCGTGTCAAGTGGTTCATGATCTACAACTTTGTGCCTGTTGGACGTGGGCTCGCAATCCTTGAAACCGATATTTCGCCAGTCGAGAGAGAGAAGATGCTCCAGAACATTATGGACACGATTCTCAAAAGGGTAGATCCTGAAGAGATGGAGGTACTCACAACCGCACCTCAGCTGGGTCGCGTGGCCCGGATGACCAGCAATGAGCGATGTTCTCACTCTTGTGAGATTTCTGATGGAGTGTATCCCACGCACTTCTTCAATGCTCGACTACCCCTGCAGATGCGAGAGCTCTCCGAGTTTATTGGGGGATGCGGAGCGGGTCGGTTCTACTTGGCAATCGAACCAAATGGTGATGTCTATCCTTGCGTCTTCTTCCCCCATGGCTCAAAGGTTAGGGTAGGCAGTATTCTGAAAGACGATCTTCAAAGTCTTTGGACCGACTCTTCTATTCTCAGGGACCTTCGGGACAAAACTCTCCTGAAAGGAGCCTGTGGTGTTTGTGAGAACCGATATGTCTGCGGGGGGTGTAGGGCCAGAGGACTACAGTATTTCGACGATGTTCATGCCCCCGACCCAGGATGTGTGAACAATCTCGAGTTCTGGAAGGCTCTCAAGGTGCGTGAAGAGGTGCATGAAAGGTTCAGAGCTGCGATACAGAAAACTACTACACGGCCAGCACATTGGAGATGATGTCAACGAGAGTCCTTCTGGTCGTCCCCAATTCAAAGTGCGACGTGAGGGAATCTCTTGGTTTCCTACCCCCTCCGCTGGGTCTTGGCTACATTGCAGGATACATTCAAAAGTATGGCAATCACGAGGTGAAGATACAGGACTCGTTACGAGAAGGCACAAGTGAAGATGGATTCCTAAGAGTCCTGGAGTCTTTCTCGCCAGAAGTAGTCGGGATAAGTGGACAGGCCACACCTGCAATCTACGACGTTTATGCTGTGGCACGAGTGATCAAGGAGTACGATCCTGGTACTCTTGTGATAGTCGGAGGGGCCCATGTGACTTTCGAAGATACTCGTGTTCTAAATGATTGCCCAGAAATTGACATAGTTGTACGTGGAGAGGGGGAAGCCACTATGAATGAACTAGTCACCGCCCGAGAGAATGAACATTCAGTGGCGGATGTTAGAGGGATAACATATCGCAAAGGACCTGAAACGGTCAGGAATCCTGATATGCCGTATATTCAGCCACTGGATAGCCTTCCTCTTCCAGCCTACGACCTCCTGAACCTTCGTAAGTACTTCTCGGGAGGGGTCTCATGGACCTCGATGATTACAAGTAGGGGATGTCCATACCAATGCGTCTTCTGCTCCTCTTCACGAATCGTAGGGAAGAGATGGCGTGGGAGAAGTCCAGACAATGTCATGAAAGAGGTCCAGTTACTAGAAGAGAAGTTTGGTGTAAGAGAGATTGAATTCCTAGATGATCTATTCACCTTCGACAAGAGTAGAGTCAAAGAAATGTGCAAGCTCTTCAGAAACGTGGGAGTGAGCTCAGGCTGGACTTGCTCTACACGAGCAGACATCATGGCGAGATATACAGAAATGGCTGGTTGGCTGAAAGCCGCGGGCTGTCATACAGTATACCTAGGTGCAGAGTCTGGCAGTCAAAGAGTCCTTAATATGATGAACAAGGGAATCCGAATCAGTGATATCGTCAAGTCGGTCAGAACCTTGAAAGAAAACGGCCTTGATGTAATTCTGTCCTTCATTATCGGCCTTCCAAGTGAAACAAGAGAAGAAATCAAGACAACTATCGATTTTGCATGCAGGCTAGATCCGACTCTTGCCCAATTCACCGTTTGCACACCCTTTCCAGGTACTCCTCTATACGAAGAGGCAATCAAAAACGGATGGTTGAGTAGCGGGGATTGGACTCGATACTCGGTCCTCGATCCAGTCATGCACCTTCCTAATCTTCAGAAGAAGGAGATTAAGAGTTATCTGCACGTGGCATACTTGAGATTCTATACAAGACTTGGGTTCTTGTGGCGACAGGTCAAGACCGGAAATCTCTGTATCTTCAGGTTGATGGCACAAAATCTAATTCGGTACCTCAAGGGAGGCCGTTTGTCCACAAAGTAAGCCTCTCAAGGATTCTGGTGTCTTCTTCAGTGCTGCAAAGTCAAGCACCTATTTGGACATCACTGGCTTTGAGGGCGCCTTCAATGACTGTGTTAGACCAGCACTCCGCCATGTCCTCTGAAGAGGGCCCTAGCCCTATCTAAGTCAGCAAGATAGAGCGGTTGGCGCATGTCACCAAGATTAGGTATACGGCGGCAAAGCTGAAGCTTTCTCAATTGCCTCAAGGCAAAGGAGACTGTGCGTAGAGGCAGATTCGCTTGCTTGCTGATAACCTTTGGAGAATGTGGACCCTTCTTGGTCAGGAAGTCAAGCACGATAAGGGCGCTTTTCGGTAGTTCAGCAGACATACTCTATCACCTATTCATTCTAGATTGTGTATCTGAAAGGAGGGATGACTAGACTCTCATCATCTAATGGACTACAGTCAGATGGTGGATTGAGAAGCTCAAACATCTCCGTATCAGGAGTGCTGTTGAAATCTCGGAAGGCTGTCCAAAGGCACTCCTGGCCAATTACGTCAAGGGCGAATCCCTTGTCATGCAGTTTCGAGAGGTAGTGTAGGTGTTCCACTGCTTCTTTGAGTAGCGAAAGCGTATTGCTTGTTGCATTTGCATCACTATCCGCATCCTCTAACGTTTCGGCCTTAGCACTACCAACACGAGTAGGGAAGGACAACTCTACCTCGATGGTAACCTGGTCTGGTGCATTCAGATGCCGTATGACAAGGATACGGACCCACTCAGACTGGCACAATACCGATAGTGACTCGCCGTTTTCATTGAAGCTTAGCTTGTCGTCTGGAGCTTCTGAAAGCTCCGTATATCTCTTGATCATCTCGGAGATGAACGCCATCTCTTTTCACACATAGTAGCGTGCCTAGAAGGGATATCTATTCTCGGGAGGTGCATGATTCAGGATTCTGCATTAAGACACCGAGAAAATGAAGAAATCCGAATCTGTGGGTTCGGAAATGTGCAAAAATGGCCTTTCTTGCGGATATGTGAGCAATTTCAAGGAGAAGATGAAGTTGGGCACCCGGTCAGACAATGTCCTTGATGACATGTTGGTTCTTGACAGTCCCCCAAGAACAGAACTCTAGTCGTAGCCATCTATCGTAGACCTCATCCAAGTCGAGCAGGGTCGCAAAGTAGAGTGAGAGCACCAAGCCATGCGAAACGACTAGCACTGCGTCAGATTCCGCCTTTGATTCCACACTTCGAATGCCCTGTTTGAACCGTCGAATCGCGTTTGCTGCTGTTTCCCATCCATGAACACTGGAATCTTGGTTCAAGAGAGCTAGCTTTACCCTTCTGAGATACTCGTTTCTAGATGAAATATGGTCACCAACCCTTTCCAGCTCGTTGAATCTAGGTTCTATTGATGTTTCTAGACCGAGCCTCTCTGCAAAAGGCTGTGCAGATTCGATGGCCTTGTATTCAGCAGAAGATACAACCAAGTCCACGTTGTCAAAGACTCCACTCGACGCGAGCATCTGCGCAATCTTTGCACCTTCTTCAGTGACATGCCATTCTACCGGTGATGTGTTTGGATCAATCCTGGTTTCTGCGTGCCTCAAAAGGTGAATCAAGGTGTCCATCGACATCACCTGAACTATGGCATTGTCACAGAGTTTCTTTGCCCTACCATTCTGACGTTGCAAGAGAGCTGTTCAATGAATTGATTATATCATAGCGCTACAAACTGGCTGGTAGACTTATCCCATCCTAGCTTCTTAGCTTTCTTGAATGCCTCGCTCGACTCTTTGTAACGTCCCAGAATCCAGAGAAGAAGTCGCAGCTTATTCCACAAATCGGGATTCTCCGGGTCTGCTTTGAGTTCCCTGCGCACCCCTTTCTCGATTCTCATGTAGTCCTTCAGCTCCCTGTCACGTTCATCAACTACTGACTTCAGGACGTTTCGAATATGGTCTGCAGACCGAATGAACTCATAGGAGAGAAACTCTCCGGGTGCTCCCCTTACAGCTTCATTGATTGCCGCCTGTGGAGTGTCCGAAGCCCTCCATAACTCGCCTTCGACTAGCCGCCTCTCGCAGCCACCACGCATGAAACCCAACAATGACCCTAGATGTATTGTGACCGGGTGATCCTCTCCCAGATGCTCTTGGGCCTGTGTCCATTCAAAATAGACTACCTCTCGTCCCACAGTGTCCAGGACTCTCGGTGTACATCCAATCTTCTTCAAATCGTTGACCAGATTCTTCACAGTGTACTTTGGTCGTTGCGTTAGCTTGGTTGACTTCCTACGTGGCATACACCTCGCCCACCAAAACGGTATTCACTGTGCTTCTGGGCTAAAATAAATCATCTTTAGACGTACAGAGCAAACCAATCTGGTGACTTCAGAAGGGCAGTTGCCAGAGCATCCAACCAGGTAGCGAAACGAAAAGCCTTACGTAAATCAACAGAATCAGACCAGCAAGAGAAACCAAAACGACCCCCCAGTCTCTTTTACGAAACTTGAGCCTCTCCATATACGTCCGGTCCTCGCAGGCACCAAAACCTCTTGACTCCATGCTCTCAGCAACAGAAAGAGCTCTCCGAATGGACACGATAATCAGGGGGACGATGATTGGTACTATGTTACGAATTCGTCGTAGGATGTTTCCTTTGTCAAGCTCAACTCCTCGGGCCTTCTGTGCGTCCATGATGGCATATGCCTCTTGGCCAAGAGTAGGTACGTACCTCATTGCCATACTCATTGCGAATGCAAACTCAAAGCGAACTCGCATCTGTATCAATGCTTGTGCCAGCTGATCTGGGTGAACAGTCAGAAAGAACAACGAGAATGAAGTCATGAGAGCCACAAGTCGGATTGTCAGAGCAATCGAGTGTGAAAAGGGATTGGCGACGGTGGAGAGCAGCGTATTGAATATGATAATGAAGATCAAGAGATACGAGAGGCCTTTCATACTGCGTGCCCACCTTCGAAGCGACTTGGCCGCGGCAATCAGTGGGACCAGAAGTATCAGGATGATTAGCAGGGGCACTATCTCCAGAAACATCAGCGAAACGACTGCCAAAACGAGGGAGAGAAACATCTTGGATCGGGGGTCGAGGTTGTGGACCAGACTCTCCTGGCGAGTGTATTGAAACACTTCAAGAAAGGACAGTTTCAGCCACCTCCAAGGACCTCAGCCACAGCATCTTCCACCTCTGACAAAAGAAAGAGATGGTCAGATATCTCTGGAATCTTCTTGCAGAGTGCCCGAACTGCTAGTGTGAGTTGAGGTGGAGTGAGAGAACATTCATCCAGCACCGCATCATTGCTCAGGACAGAGCTCGTGGGACCATCAGCCACAATTTGCCCGTTGGCCATGGTCACTGTTCGTGGAAAGTGCTCGGTGACGAATTCAACATCGTGTGTCACTACAATCACCGTGCGGCCAAGTCTATTCAGTTCCACCAACATTTCAGCTAGGTTCTCTTTCTGCTTCGCATCTTGTCCTATCGTTGGCTCGTCCAAAGCCAAGACCTGAGGATCAGTTGCAAGGACTGAAGCAAGAGCCACACGCTTTCTTTCACCACCGGATAAAGCGAATGGAGAACGTTCTGCGAAGCCCTCGAGCCCCAAGCTATCCAGAGTACGCTCACAACGTGCGCCAGCCTCCTCATCGCCGAAACCGAGGTTCTTCAGACCAAACACAATCTCCTTCCGTACACTGTCCAAAAACAACTGATGGTCTGGGTTCTGCCAGACAAGTCCAACTATACGGGAGAGTTCTGCAATAGATTGCTCCCTCGCATCTTTGCCATTTATGAAGACTCTACCACTCTGAGGTCGAAGCAGACCATTCATGTGTTTTACTAGGGTGGTCTTCCCTGCTCCATTGGCTCCCATTATTGCGACTCGTTCGCCATCATCAATCTGGAGAGATGCACCACTAAGGGCCGTGTAGATGCCCTCATAGGCAAAGTGTAGATCCTCAAGCAGAATCATCGTGACCTCGCCTCCTGAACGAAAGCTGCTAGTTCTTCTCCGGTCAAGGGAACGTGCGGCATCTGTATTCCTCGCGACAGCAGACGCTTATAGATTTGAGTTGCTTTTGGAACTCCAACACCGATATCTTCGCATATGTCCATGGTCAAGACTTCACGAGGTGGCCCATCTGCCACAATGCTACCTTTGTCCATCAGAATGATTCTGGAAGCATCTTTGGACACAAGATCAAGTCGATGTTCGACGAGAACTACAGTCATACCACTATTCTTGTTTAGGTCTGCAATGATACCAAGGATTAGTTCCGCGCTTATAGGGTCCAAGTTTGATGTAGGTTCGTCTGCAACCAGTACCTTTGGCTTCAATGCAAGCGTTGCACCCATGGCCACTCGCTGCTGTTCACCCCCGCTCATTTCATGAGGGTGTTTTTCTCTAAGGTACTCTAGGTTGAGAAGATCGATTATCTCCT